>CAYNCU010000083.1:0-17176 GCA_964395765.1 uncultured Roseivirgaceae bacterium
ACCAAACTGGGGCCCTGGTTACCGGAAAGGACAAGGATCTACATCGACGTATCGGAACTCGGGGATAAAATGCCGGGATTCATCGTCAAGTTCAATAATTCCATCAGTAATTGGACTTTGAACCAGCCCAGGCCGCCATCCTTCTATAACAACCCGATTGAACTGGCAACAAAACACATCGAGAATGACGATAGTTTCTGGAAACTTCATCGCAATGATACACTATCCATGGATGAGCGGATGTCGTTTAAGCTGATCGATACGTTGCAGGAGATCCCTGTGGTAAAGACGCTTGCATGGATAGGTAAATTCGCTGCCACCGGTTACATCCGGACCAGTAAAATCGATTACGGCCCGGCTTTATACACCTATTCGCTCAATAATATTGAAGGCAACAGGATCCGGCTGGGCTTCCGGACCAATGAATATTTAAGTGATAAATGGTATTTACGGATGTATGGCGCCTATGGCTTCAGGGACGAGCGTTTTAAATACGGGGTCTACAGCGGCTATATCTTTAACCGGAAACAATGGACAGAACTGGTGGTGGGGAAAAAGTTCGATATTGACCAGGTTGGTATACAATCGGATGAATTAACCGAAAATTATATTTTCCTGGCCTTAACCCGTTTCGGAACCCTGAGTCAGCCTTACTTAAATGATGTTTCCGCAGTATTGTTCAGGTCCCAGTTTGGAAGAGGATTTTACTATAGTCTGGCCCTGCAGCGTGAATCCTTTAAGCCGTTGTATAACTTTGCTTACTATAAAAATGATGGTGTTCCCGGTGAGCTTGGGCATAATTATATAAATACTACTGCCACTTTTGAACTCCATTATGCCCGAGATGAAAAATTTGTCACCGATGGAAACCTGCGGCTAAGCCTCGGACCGATCCGGGCCCCGGCCTTCACCCTTCAGTACACGCAGGGATTTAATAACCTGCTCGGGGGAGATTTTAATTACAAGAAACTGGTATTCATTTATGACCAGAACCTCCGTTTAGGATTACTTGGAACTTCCTATTATCGTTTCACGGCGGGCAAGGTCTTTGACCCGGTCCCATACCCGATCCTTTTTAATCACATCGGAAATGAAACTTATTTTTACACGACCGGCGCCTACAGCACCATGAATTACTTTGAATTTGTGAGCGATGAGTTCATGTCACTTAGATACCAGCATTATTTTGGCGGCTTTATGCTGAACCGTATACCGTTGATGAACAAGTTAAAATGGAGGTTGGTAGGGGATGCCAATATCCTGTGGGGGCATATGAGTAATGCGAATAAAGACCTGATACCGGCAGTAGATGAAAACAACAACCCGGTGGATCAGTTCCACACCCTCTCCAATGTGCCTTATATTGAACTTGGATACGGTATAGAAAATATTTTAAAATTTATCCGGATCGACGCCTTCCACCGGATCACCTACCTTCATGACCCCCATGTACATCCTTTCCAGGTAAAAATAAGCTTTCAGGTTATCCTCTGATGTGAATATCCGTGCTTAAATTTCACGGTTGGTAAAATATTTTTATAAATTCAACCATCATGAAATAAACGGATCCATGGAATCAAGAAGATCATTCATCAAAAAGATAAGCATGAGCGCAGCCTTGTCCGCCTATGCTTCGGCGGTATTGCCTGTTGACAGAATAACGGGCAAAACTTTCGTAAAAACGCCTTATGGAAAAGGGGAAAAGGAAATGAAAATCGGGATCATCGGGGCAGAGAATTCTCATACCGCACAGTTTGGAAAATTATTCAATACCGAAAATAAATTTCCCGGGATGAAGGTTGAGTATGTATGGGGGGAAACGGATGAATTTGCGCAGAAGGCTGCAAAAGAGGGTAACATCCCGGTCATTGTAAAAGATCCCAATGACATGATGGGCAAAATCGATGCTCTGATCGTGGATCACCGGCACCCGAAATATCACCTGGCCGCCGCAACTCCTTTTATTCAGGCCGGGATCCCAACCTTTGTCGATAAGCCTTTCTGCTATCGAGCGGAAAAAGGCAAAAAGTTTCTTGAAATGGCCGAACAGACAGGGACGCCGGTCACTTCGTTCAGTACCGTTGCAGAAAGTGACGGAACTTTCGATATGAAAAAGCAGGTTGAAGACATGGGGGAGATATCAAACGTGGTGATGCATGGCCCGGCGGACGTCGATTCCCCTTACGGCGGAATATTTTTTTACGGTGTGCACATGGTGCAGCCCTTGATGTTTATCTTTGGAGAAGATATCAAAAAAGTGAATGTAGTGGCCGACGGCAAGAAGGGAAATGCGAGCCTGCTATTCGGCAATGGCATACTTGCCACACTGGTATTCAATACATTACATTACGGGTGGGAAACTTATGTTGAAACCAAAGCTGGCATTTCCAAACTTGAATCCAGGGTGAAGGAAACGAATCCTGAACTGTGCTACAAGGAAATGGTCGATATGTTCCGTACCGGCAAGGAACCGCGTACACACCAGAGTATTTTAAATTGTGTTTCCGTTCTTGAGGCCATGGAAAAATCGGTCGGCAGCCATCATTGGGAAGACGTCATATATGTATAAAAATATTTTCACTACTGGACCGGTCATAAATTTACCGGTCATTACATTCCTGCTCCTTGTTTTTTTTTCATGCGCGAGTAAAAAAAGAGAGGAAATAAAAACCCTTCCCGGTAAACAACCGGTCTTCGCCGAATACCGTGCAATCATAAATGACCTCGATAGTCTTTCTTCAACAGGGAAAGTGGAACCGCAGACATTGCTGGATGCAGCTTACATTGCTTACGATCATAATGATTATAATTCTTCCCGGAAATTTTTAGATCAGTATTTTTCAGACCATGGTCACAAGCCCGAGGCCTGGTACCTTGCCGGTTGTGTGCACCTGAATATGAATGAGCCGCAAGAAGCTGTTGTTTCAGGATTGAAAGCTTATTCACACGATGTAAATAATTATAGTTTATTTACCATGCTTGGTGAATCATTCTTCCGGCTGAAAAATTATGACAGTGCGAACTGGGCCACCAATATTGCCCTTAACCTATACCCGGAAAACCCGGAAGCGTTGCTGTTGAAAGGAAAGATTCTGATTGCCTCCTCCGATACCACGCATGCCCTGGAATACTTTGAAAAAGGCTTTTCACTCGACCCTGAACTGAACCAGGCCCTGTATTCTATGATCAGTATTTATTCCGCCAACGGGAACTGGAACCTGGAGATGGACCTGATCAAGAATAAACTTAAAAGGAATAATAACCAGAACCTCATTAAGGAACTGGTCAATATTTATATTAATATGAATAATTTTTCATCCGCTGACAGCCTGCTGCATATTATTCCCGATAAGGGAAATACTTTCTTTAAACAAATTTCCTTGTCGAAATTAAACCTGGCTCGCTATTGGCTGGATTCAGCCCTTGCCTATGCCGACAAAGCCTTAAGTACGGATAGCGCCAACCGTGAAGCTTTATATTTAAAGGGAAGAATCCTTGAGAAAAAGGGGAGGTACTACGATGCCCGGAATATATATGCCGGCCTCCTTATCGCCGATTCTACGGATGTGATCGCCGGACAGGAAATGGATCACCTGAACCGGATAATCGCCTACCTTAACCGGTTAAATAAATTTCGCCAGGATTCCATTGAACGCGCCAATCTGAAACCCCTGCAGACTATACCGCTGAGAAAGGAACAATAACCTTTCAGGTAAATCACAATAGACAGATATCATTTTTCAATTAAAATCCAAAATTCAACTTTCACAACCTAAAACCAGTGATCTGCATTAATTTCCTTTTATAGAATTTGGAGATTGGAATTTTTTTGTGATTTGTTTTTGCTATTGGGCATTTATAAAGATGTATTGGTTAAAAAGCTCATGTTCAAATTATATTTTATATTTGCCCCGGCAGAGAGGCGATTCAACCGAAGCGCTTTTATTGTCCTTCGGATTTATCAAGACGAATAATTATATCAGGTATGAGTGATCAACAGATCCGGATAAAATTCCCGGACGGTTCTGTAAAAAATTTCCCCAGGGGCATTACCCCGCTGGAAGTAGCTAAATCCATCAGCGACGGATTGGCCAGAAATGTTATTTCCTCGAAAGTGAACGGCGAAGTCCGTGACCCGATGAGAAAAATTGAAAATGATGCGGATTTGATATTGCTGACATGGAACGATCCCGAAGGCAAGAAAACTTTCTGGCACAGTTCGGCTCACCTGATGGCTGAAGCACTGGAAAGCCTTTACCCGGGAATAAAATTCGGCATTGGCCCTGCTATCGATAACGGTTTTTATTATGATGTGGATTTCGGGAATATGGAATTTGATTCCATGCATCTTGAAAAGGTGGAAGACAAAATGCTCGAAATCGCAAGACATAACAATGATTATATCCGTGAAGAAGTTCCCAAAGGAAAGGCTGTTGAATATTTTGAAAAAAAGGGGGACGAATACAAGGTTGAATTACTGCAGGACTTAAAGGATGGAGAGATCACCTTCTACCATTCAGGAAACTTTACTGATCTTTGCCGGGGTCCGCATATTCCGAATACCGGCTTCATCAAGGCCGTCAAGTTGCTGAATGTAGCAGGTGCCTACTGGCGCGGTGATGAGAAAAGGAAACAGCTTACCAGGATTTACGGCATTACCTTCCCCAAGCAAAAAGAACTTACCGAATACCTAAAGTTGCTGGAGGAGGCAAAAAAGAGGGACCATCGGAAAGTGGGCAAAGAACTCGAACTTTTTACTTTTTCGGAAAAGGTAGGCATGGGCCTTCCGCTCTGGTTGCCCAAAGGAACGGTATTAAGGGAGCGTCTTGAATTATTTATGCGGAAAGCCCAGCAAAAAGCCGGGTATCTTCAGGTAGTTACCCCGCACATCGGGAGCAAAGCGTTATATGTTATGTCGGGCCATTATGAAAAATACGGCAAGGACTCGTTTCAGCCCATCCATACTCCCAACGAAGATGAAGAATTCCTGCTTAAGCCGATGAACTGTCCGCATCATATCGAGATCTATTCAAGCAAACCCCGTAGTTATAAGGAACTTCCGGTACGGCTGGCGGAATTCGGGACTGTTTACCGGTATGAACAAAGTGGCGAACTTCACGGCCTCACCCGGGTCCGGGGATTTACACAGGACGATGCGCACATCTTTTGCCGGTCCGATCAGGTAAAGGATGAATTCAAAAACGTGATCGACCTGGTACTCTATGTTTTTAAGGCATTGGGATTTAAGGATTACCAGGCGCAGATTTCTTTAAGAGATCCGAATAATAAGGAAAAATATATCGGTAAAGATGAAGATTGGGAAAAAGCGGAAAGAGATATCATTGAAGCCTCCGAGGAAAAGGGCTTGTCGACCTACCAGGTACTGGGAGAGGCGGCTTTCTACGGACCCAAGCTCGACTTCATGGTGAAGGATGCCCTGCAACGGAACTGGCAGTTGGGGACTATCCAGGTGGATTATAATCTGCCGGCCAGGTTCGACCTGGAATACATAGGGGCCGATAACCAGAAACACAGGCCGGTCATGATCCACCGGGCACCCTTTGGATCTATGGAGCGATTTGTGGCCCTGTTGATAGAGCACTGCGGAGGAAATTTCCCGCTCTGGCTCGCTCCGGAACAAGCCATTATACTGCCGATATCGGAAAAATTCAACGACTATGCCCATTCCGTACTCAAAATCCTGAAAGAACAGGATTTTACCGTGCAGATTGACCTGAGGGACGAAAAAATCGGTAAAAAGATCCGGGATGCTGAAATCAGCAAAATTCCATATATGATCATCGTTGGCGAGCATGAACAGGAGGCAGGGGAGGTTTCTGTAAGAAAGCACGGTACCGGCGACATCGGGAAATTCGGAACGGATAAATTCATAGACTTCTTCAAACAGGAAATCTTCCAAAGTATTAATCCTGATACTTCAAATACTTAGTTAATTTTGTACTTTTGTAAAGGAATATAAAAAAATTTACGATATTTGCATTTCTTTTTCAATAACTAAAAAAGGAGGTATCAATCGCAAGGTTAAATTATACAAGGTCACGTTACAACCCGAGGTCAAGGGAGCCATTCAGGGTGAACGAACGAATCACAGCAGGAGAAGTTAGAGTAGTCGGAGATAATATAACTTCCGGAATTTATCCCATCAATAAAGCGTTGGAATTTGCAGAAAAGGAGGGCCTGGATCTGGTGGAAATTTCACCCAATGCGAATCCACCGGTTTGTAAGATCATAGATTACTCGAAGTTTAAATACGAGCAGAAGAAAAAACAAAAAGAGCTCAAGGCAAAAACCCAGAAAACGGTAATTAAGGAGATCCGTTTCGGACCCAATACCGATGATCATGACTTTAATTTTAAACTTAAACACGCCATTAATTTTCTGCAGGAAGGAGCCAAGGTAAAAGCCTATGTTCATTTTGCAGGAAGGACCATAGTATATAAGGAACGCGGAGAAATCCTCCTTTTAAAATTTATCCAGGAACTGGAAGATTACGGAAAGGTGGAACAATTACCGAGGTTGGAAGGAAAACGAATGATAATTGTAATAGCCCCGAAGAGTAAAAAATAACAGAAAAGAAAATATGCCAAAGGTGAAAACAAAGTCCGGTGCGAAGAAAAGATTTAAACTTACCGGAACAGGAAAGATTAAAAGGAAACATGCTTATAAAAGTCATATTCTAACTAAAAAGGAGACTAAGCAAAAAAGAAACCTGACCCATAAGGCACTGGTTTCTAAAAGCGATACTCCCAGGGTAAAGAAAATGCTCAATATCTAGCAGGTTTTATGTTGAACCCGGTGTCGAGGTTTTAAATCCTGCAAAAGGTACCTGACATCAAAAAACTTTAAATAAAATGCCAAGATCAGTCAACTCAGTTGCTTCCAGAGCAAGAAGGAAAAAAATCCTCAAAACCGCCAAAGGATATTGGGGTAAAAAGAAAAATGTTTGGACGGTTGCAAAAAACGCCGTTGAAAAAGGATGGACTTACGCCTACCGTGACCGTAAAGCCAAAAAACGTGAGTTCAGGTCCCTGTGGATCCAGCGCATCAACGCCGGCGCCAGGGAAAACGGAATGAATTATGCCACGTTTATCAATGGTCTGAAAAAATCAGGGATCGACCTGAACCGGAAAGCGCTGGCCGACCTCGCCATGAATCATCCCGATGCATTTAAAGCGGTCGTTGAAAAGGTAAAAGCGAAGGAATAATCATTATCGGAAGAGCAGAAGGGGTTCTGCGTATCCCGATAAGGATTTTAAATGTTATTCTGTTTTTTTATTTTTATTCCCTTGCGAAATACGGGGTTGCGCACAAGCCTCATGTGGATGTATCGTTCGGGGACACTCACCGCTAATTGGGTTCCTGAAAACCCAAATCATAATTAATATTTAAAAAAATTGAATCTTCTTAATGATTATTAATATCCGATGGAGAAGAACAAGGTGATAAAAAAAGAAACTATTCAATATTTTCCTCCCATTCCCCTTTAAGATTTACCAATTCCATCTTTGTTTTTTGATCGGCGGTTCTCCCGGCCAGTTCAATTCCTTTATCCAGCACCAAAAACGCTTTCGCTCTTTCATTTTGCGCCAGGAGAAGCCCGGCTGCCTGGTAATAGGCGGGTAAGTAACCGGGGTTGCTTTCCAGCAATTGCGTAAACAGTTGCAATGATTTTCCGGGATCTATACTTTTGTATTCCAATGCCAGCATGTAAAGGGTAGAAGGATCTTCCGGGTCTTCCTTGTGAAATGCCTGAAGCTGTTCAATCCTGTTCATTTTTAAATTCAGTTAAATTAGTTTCAAATATAGTTCAGAATCTAAGTCAACACCTATAAATTTGACTGTCAAAGGATTCGAATTTATTGCCGTCAGTTGGAATTTCGGGCACTATTAAGCATCTTGCAGGTGTGATTTCGACCTTACTAAAACTTACTGAATAAAAGGAACGGAGATACAATTTTTCATCCGGAATTTTGACAGGAATAAGATAATGTTTTCGGGATTATTCAGAAAACAGAGGCAAAAGTCGGAAGTTAAAATTAAGGGATTTCGTGGATAAAATTAAATTGGAAATTTTAGGCTTGTCCTCCAGTCAGTCGCAATCGGGTTCGTTTGCTCTTGTTCTGGGTGAAGTAAAAGGTAACAGGCGTCTTCCCATTATTATCGGTATGTTCGAAGCACAGGCGATCGCAATTGAAATAGAAAAGATTGTACCCAACCGGCCTATGACCCATGATCTTTTTAAATCTTTCGGTCACAGTTTTAATTTCTCTGTGAAGGAGATCATCATTTCCGACCTGAAGGAAGGTGTATTTTTTGCAAAGATCGTTTGCGAAAATGATGACAAAACCGTTGAAATTGATGCACGGCCGTCCGATGCCATTGCCATAGGATTGCGTTTTAGCGCACCGATCTTTACGTTTGAAACCATTATGTCGGAGGCAGGTATTGTTCTTTCCGAAGAGGCCGAAGAGGAAGAAAAACACGAAACGGCTTCCCCGGCCACTCCCAAACACGAAAAATCAAAGGTTTCTTCCAGGGATAAGGAAAAATCACTGAAAGATTATCCCTATGAGAAGCTGAAACAAATGCTGAACGAGGCCATTACCAAAGAAGATTATGAAAGGGCGGCCAAGATCAGGGATGAAATGAACCGCCGGAATTAATTCTCCCCCTGCTTACAAAAACATGAATTTTCTCCCCGTAATTGCCTGATAATTTTATATCAATTATTGAATTAAATGGCAGTCAGAATCGTCAACGATCGTGAGTTCCAGGAGGAGTTAAAAACGCACGATAAGATCATTGTGAAGTTCTTTACCGACTGGTGTGGCAGCTGCCGGCTGTTCAGGCCGAAATTTATTCGCCTTTCAGAAGAACAACGTTTCAACGATATCCGCTTCCTCGATGTGAACGCCGAAAGCAACCCGGTCTCCAGAAAGATGTCCTATATCACCCATTTTCCTTCCTTTACTATCTTTAAAAACGGTAAATTTGTTGAAACCATTGCTACCACAAAAGAAAATTCAGTAATTGAACTGATCGCCAGGTTACGGGTAGCCTGAAACTAATTTTCCTTTCCGGCGTTATTGCTTCGGATAAAATTATGGTTGCTGAAACTTCAATATCGAGATTTAAAATAACGGCACATTGACTTATTTGAACAGAAAAAATCTTCATGTTCTTTTCATCATCCTGGTCGTTATGCTTATCCTGCCCTGTTGCAGGGAAAAATCGATTGACCCGTCTTCCCTGGATATGGGCTATACTTATTATCCCTTAGATAGCGGGCTGTACCGGGAATACCTGGTACAGCAAATAAATTATGCAGCCGATGGAAGTATCGATTCCTCATCCTGGTATTACAAGGAAATACAGGGGGCCTGGACCCTGGATGAATCCGGCGACAGTGTGATGACGATCGAAAGATATAAAACCAATGACACAACAGCAGATTGGGAAATCGATTCACTTTTCCGGATCAGGAAAAACAATCTCAGGGTCATTGCCACCGAGGATAATATTCCTTATGTCCGGCTGGTTTTTCCCGTTGTTGATTCGGAAAAATGGAATGGCAATGCCTATAATTCCCTCGGAGAGCAAGACTTTCAATACTCCAATGCAGGAAAAGAAACGGAAGTGCAGGGGAAAAAATTCCCGGTTACCGTAACCGTCATCGAGAAAGAAATTGACGATCATATAGTAAATTATGTGAAAAAAGATGATATATATGCAAGTAATACCGGTTTGATCTACAAAGAAATAATTGATTATTATTATTGCCAGGAAGAGGGATGCCTTGGCCAACAGATTATATCCTATGGGACTGTCTATAAACAATGGTTAATTAAAAGTGGTTATGAATAAATTTCTGTTGACGCTTTTACTTTTTAGCCTTTGTGAAAATTCTTATTCACAGGAAAACAGGTATATGGTATTTTTCAGGGACAAGAATAACAGTACGTATAGTCTTGACCGGCCCGAAGAATTTTTATCGGTACGTTCCATTGACCGGAGATCGAAACATCATATTCTTTTAAATGAAAGCGACTTACCTGTCAATGTCGATTATATTAACGGACTTAAGTCGATGGGAGCACAAGTCTTTTATCCTACAAAGTGGTTCAATGGGGTACTGGTCGTATGCGCCGATTCTCTTACCAACGCAATCACCTCACTCAGCTATGTTAAAAATATTAAATACGTTGCACCGGGACCCCGCCCGGAATTGAGATATATTCCATCGGACTCCGATATGATCATTTACTCACAGCGAATCAAGGAACTCATGAACGCCACACAAAATGATATGTTGGGTGTGGATGTCATGCACAAGGATGGCTATGACGGGAATGGGATAATGATTGCCGTTTTGGATGCAGGTTTTATTGGCATGGATAAAAGCAGCTTTTTCACTCACCTGTTTACCGACAACAAGATCGCCGGGGAACGAGATTTCGTTTCGGGGCTATCTTCTGTCTTTACGCACGACACCCACGGTACCGAAGTTATGTCGACCATGGCAGCCTATAAAAGCGGGGACTACGAAGGCATCTCCTATAATTCCGATTTTGTGTTATGCATCACGGAAGATGATCCGACCGAATACAAGGTGGAAGAATATAACTGGCTCTTCGGGGCCGAGTATGCCGACAGCCTGGGAGCGGACATCATCAACTCTTCCCTGGGTTATAATGTATTCGATGATTCCACTATGGATTATACTTATGCCGATATGAACGGCAAGACGGCCGTTTCAACCAGGGCTGCCGACATGGCTGCCGATAAAGGTATGCTTGTTGTGGTTAGCGTAGGCAATGAAGGAAATGATTTTTGGGGAAAACTCGTGGCCCCGGCCGACGGTGATTCCGTTTTATCTGTCGGAGCGGTCAATAATAATCTTAACCATGCCTATTTCAGCTCTTATGGCCCCAGCGCCGATGGCAGGGTGAAGCCGGAAGTCGCCGCCCTGGGCAGCCCGGCCTCTATCGTCAGCGCCCTGGGAACAGTGACCTACGGGGACGGAACATCCTATTCTGCGCCATTGATTTCAGGTCTCGCCTCCGGTATATGGCAGGCTTACCCCGATCTTTCCAACATGGAATTGCTGGAAGTTATTGAGAAAGGATCCAGTAATTATGATCATCCGGATTCACTCATCGGTTACGGGATTCCGGATTTTAAGAAGATCCAATCCCTGGTAACCGCCCTCTCGGAAGATATTCCACAAAACGCTTTCAAAGTGTACCCGAATCCTGTCGAGCAAAAAAGATTATTCATAGAATACGATCCTTCTTTTTCAGGAAATATGCTGGACGTTACCATTTATAATGCTTCGGGCACCACTTGTTATCAAAAAACGATTAAAATGATCAAGGAGAGTAATAAGGCTGAACTGAACCTGGAAAACCTGAATCCGGGCATTTATATTTTGTCCCTGGATTCCGTTTCCGGGAAAGGAAAGGTAAAACTACTGGTCCCATGAACAACCTGTTAAAAGTATGAGTAAACAAGTAATCATTTCACCCTCTATTCTGAATACAGACTTCCTACGCCTTGACCTGGCGGTGGATATAGTGAATAAAAGCGATGCCGACTGGATCCATATGGATGTGATGGACGGTGTTTTTGTTCCTAATATATCCTTCGGTTTCCCGGTGATGGAGGCGGTAAAGAAAGCTTCTCAAAAGCCGCTCGATGTTCACCTGATGATCGTTGAACCGGAAAAGTATATTGAAAAGTTCGCGCAAACCGGTGCTTCTGGAATTACCGTTCATTATGAGACCTGCCCTCATCTTTATAGTACAATACAAAACATAAAAGCGCAAAAATGCAGGGCAGGGGTGGCCATTAATCCACATACGGATATCCATCTGTTGAAACCGATTCTGCATTACATCGACCTGGCTCTTGTAATGACGGTGGAACCCGGCTTCGGTGGCCAGGAATTTATTGAATATTCATACGATAAAATTGAAGAGTTGCGGGAATTATCCTTCCATTATAACCCGGAACTGATCATCGAAGTGGACGGCGGTATCAGCGAAGAAAATATTGCACAGCTTATCCGGTCCGGTGCCGACTGCATTGTTGCCGGTACACATGTCTTTAAATCGAAGGACCCTGTAAAGACCATCAATGCTATGAAACATGTGAAGGTATGAAATTTCCGGACAGTTTTGGTTCGTCGTCGGACGGTTAGGAGAATGACCTTTAATTTAGATTTTATTCTTATCAGGAAAAGTGTTTTCTAAATGGAATTAAATTCATACTATACGGATACTAAGATTACAATTTCTTTATCTTATCCTCTTTCGTTAATCCGCTGAGCACTTCAATATTGATCCCGTCGGAAAGGCCGGTCTTGATCCGGCGCTTTTCAAATACCTGGGGGGCCGTTTCCACATCTACATAAGTGGTATCGCCATCGAAGATGATATTACTTTCTTTGATGGCAAGTACCGAATCCCTTTTATCCAGAACAATATCGGCGTTGGCGCTGTAGCCTGCACGCAGGAAGGTACCTTTCTGTAATTTTACGGCCGCCTTGATCTCGAACTGGATGGCACCGTTATCTTCCTTGCCCTGCGGGGAAATATATTCAAGCTTAGCCAGGAATACATCCTTGTCCAACGCCCCGACATTCAACTGCAGGTCCATTCCTTCCCTCAGCTTGCCTACATCGGATTCATCTACCTTGCCGTCGAAGATCATCTGGTTCATATTGGCGACCGAAGCAATGGTAGTGCCGTCATTAAAAGTATTGGTTTCAATCACAAAGGTTCCTTCCTTGACAGGTACGTCAAGGATCATACCGTCGGCCGTGGCATTTACTATATTCGAGGCCGTCCCCGATCTTTTGGAAGCGCCCTCCTTGATCAGCTCCAGGTTGTTTTCGGCAGAATTAAGGTTTTCCTTTTTCAGGTTATATTGCAAAACATATTGGTTATAATCGAGCTCGGAAATAACCTTGTCATTATAAAGTTCCTTTTGTCTTTCCAATTCTTTTTCAGCATTCTTGAAATTGATTTGTGCCGTCGCCAGTTCGGCCTGGGCATTATTCAACTGAACTACATTCGGGATGATCCTGATCTTGGCCACCGGGTCGCCCTCTTTTACCAGTTGCCCGGGTTCCACATAAATTTTTTCCACTACGCCGGAAACCTGGGATTTCAGATCGATCTCCTTCCTGGGGACTATCGAACCCGTGGCTACCGTCTTTTTAATAATATTCTGGATGGCTGGCGTTTCCGTCTCATAGGTCACGGCAGGTTTCTGGGATTTCCTGTACAGGTAATAACCCGTTCCGACAAAACTTACCACCAGGATTAAAACCAGTAAAATTCTGAAAACTGTTTTCATATTTATAATGTATTTTTTTTTATTCCTGTCGAATCGCTTCTATCGGGCTGATCTTGGCTGCCTTCGTAGCCGGAATAAGGCCGGCCAGCGCACCGCAGAAGATCAGGATGATAAATGCCATAGCGGCAATATGAAAATCAATGCCGGGATTCTGAAACATGCCCGTATTCGCCCCGGTTTTTTCCATGATGTACCGTATCCCTTCCATCAGAAAGGTACCCAGCAGCAAGCCGATATATCCGGCAACGGCCGTGATCACGATGGATTCCTGGATGATCAGCGTGATGATGGAGAGGGGAGTAGCCCCGATGGATTTGCGGATACCGATTTCCTTGGTCCTTTCCTTTACGATGATCAGCATGATGTTGCTGACGCCGATGATGCCGGCCAGCAATGTGCCGATGCCGACAATCCAGTTGAAAATCGAAATGCCTTTAAACAGGCCCATCACCTGGCCGTATTCCTTTTCAAGGTTTTCAGAACCCAGTGCCCCGACGTCCTTGGGGTTTACATCATGGATCTCCATTAAAACCTTCTTGATATTTTCTTCTACCTTGGCGGCGTCATATCCTTTTTTCACAGTGAAGCCGAACCAACCGATATGATTGCCCAGGTTAAAGGTTTGCTGGAAAGTGGTGAAGGGCATATAAATGGTCTGCTCATCCCGGGTGCCCTGTTCCCCGGTCCGCTGTGACATGAACATACCGACTACTTCAAAGTAAATACCCTGGACCTGGATATATTTTCCGATCGGGTCCTCATCCTTATCAAATAAAACATCATGTACATTTCTCCCGATCACCGCCACCTTTCTGTTTTCCTTAATATCCAGTTCGTTCAGGTTTCTTCCCTCCACCATGGTCACAATCTGGATGGACTGGAAGTCGGGGTAATCGCCATAAAGAGAAAAGGCCCCCGTTTTATTATTTCTTACAACATTATTTCCGCCGCGCCAGCCGCCGACCTGGTTTCTCGGCGCCAATTTATCAAGACCTTTTACTTTCTGCTTTAAAATCGGGACATCGGAATTATAGAAGTTTACCCATCTACCGGGTTTATAACCGTGGTAGGCCATGGTCGTTCTCCGGCCCCATACAAAGCCGCTGTTGGTGGCCCAGCCATTGAAATTCTTTTTCACTCCGTTTTCCAGGCCATTACCCGATCCCAGCAGTATCATCAGCATGAACAGTCCCCAGAAAACGCCGAACATGGTCAACGCCGTCCGGAGCTTGTTTTTCCGGATGGTCGCCCATATTTCCTGCCATTTATCGTAATCGAACATATTCTATTCGTCTCTTAATGCTTCAATCGGGTTGACACTGGCTCCCTTTTTTGCGGGAATATAACCGGCCAGCAATCCTGCGATCACCAGCAACAGCATGGCGCCCACAGCGACGTAGATCTGCACCTGCGGATTCCTGAAATATTCAGCATCGATGTTCATCGCATGCATCAGGTAATTCAGGCCCTGGATAATGCCGATACCTCCTAACAGGCCGATATAACCGGCCAGGAAGGTGATCACCACGGATTCCTGAAGGAAGAGCCGGATGATGGAAGAGGGGGTAGCTCCCAGTGCTTTCCGGATCCCGATCTCCCGGGTTCTTTCCTTTACAACGATGAGCATAATGTTGCTCACCCCCACGATACCCGCGACAATAGTTCCGATTCCGACAATCCATAAAAATAATCGGATTCCCGCAAACAGATCCATGAATTTCTGGAACTGCTCTACATTGTTCCAGATGAAGACAGCCCTGTTGTCATCAGGGGAGAACTTGTATTTCTTGATTAGGATATCCTTTACATCATTTACAATATTCTTGCTCTCTTTAAGGGATGCATTGCCGACGGTAAACATCATCTGGTGCATCCGGTTGGAGCCATTGTAGGCAAGCTGCGCCGTGGATAGGGGAATAAAGATCCTTTTTACTTCGTTCCCGCCGCCGGCATCATCATAAACTCCGATCACCTTGAATTGTATTCCCCCGATATCGATGTATTTGCCAATTGGGTTTTCCTCCCCGAACAATATATCTCTTACATCCACACCGATCGCGGCCACCTTTCTTTTGTTATCCATATCAAAGTTATCAATAAACCGCCCCAGCACCACTTGCTGGTTTTCAATATACATATGCCCCGGGCTGCAGCCCAGCAGGTCGAAGGAGGAATACTTGTCACGGTAGCGTACGGTAAATTCCCCGTTTACATAATACCTTCCGCTCATATGATCGATCTCGGGTATGGAATTGTGAATGCTTTTATAGTCCTCGTTGGTCAGATGGATTTGCCGCCCTGATTTCATTCCCTTATAAGGTATGCTGGTCTGCCCCGGCATGACCCAGATGCTGTTCGTGGCAACATCCCGGAACTGGTACTTCACGCCGTTCTCCAATCCGTTGCCGGCGCCCAGGAGGATCACCAGCATGAAGATCCCCCATGACACACTGAAAGCGGTCAGAAAAGTCCGCAGCTTGTTCTGCTTAATCGTAAAATAAATTTCCTGCCAGGTATCCAGATCAAACATCTTATTCAATTTCCACTATTCAAAAAACAAAATTCAAATAAAATCCAAAGTAAAATATCCAAATTCAATTAAACTGACGGGGTATCTTTTTGGGGAATTTGAAAATTGAAGATTGGAATTTATTTGTCATTTGTGATTTCTGATTTCTGATTTTTAAATTCTGATCTTTTGATTTTTTCATCAAATAAATAATCAGGATGCCATGGCCATATCACCGTCCATAATAACGCCGTCGCGGATCCTGATAATGCGGCCCGTTCTGTCCGCAATTTCCTTTTCATGGGTAACGATCACGACCGTAATTCCCTGTTCATTCACACGCCTGAAAATCTCCATAACTTCCAGGGAAGTCTGGGAATCCAGCGCCCCGGTCGGTTCATCGGCGAGGATCACCTTGGGCTGGGTTATCAGCGCGCGCGCAATGGCCACCCTCTGCTTTTGCCCACCCGATAATTCGCCGGGCATATGTTCCGACCAGTCCCGGATGCCGACCAGGTCAAGGTATTCAAGCGCCTTGATATTTCTTTTTTTGCGTCCCACCTTTTGGTAGTAGAGGGGGAGAGCCACATTTTCCATGGCATTTTTGAAAGTAAGCAGGTTGAAGGATTGAAAGACAAAACCGATAAACCGGTTCCGGTAATAGGCGGCCTGCCTTTCGGAAAGATTATCCATGGATGTGTCGTTCAAAAGGTATTCCCCGGAATCAAATTCATCCAGAATGCCCAGAATGTTTAACAACGTCGACTTACCGGAACCCGAAGAGCCCATAACGGAAACCAATTCTCCTTTGCCGATATGCAGGTTGATGCCTTTGAGCACTTCCAGCCTGTGATTTCCTAAAGGGTAAGATTTTACCAGTTTGTTAAGGTGGATCATGAAACAACCGCTATTTTACTTCCATTAACTTTCTATAATCATGCCATCTAACTAAGAGGTTGATTATCAAGCTCCTGGAATTATAATTCACTAATTTTCACCATGTTATGTACGAATTTGAGACATATCCTGTTCGTATACGAACAATAAATATTCCGCAGAAAACACTCTTATAACAAGGTAAATCCTGTTTTGCTCTTTTAAAAAGCTTATTTCTTTAATACTATAACGATAGGTCAGGCCGATTCCTGAACGGATTTTGTTAAATTTTCATTAAACCGGTAAAAAAAATCAAAGAGAAGCGGTAAAATACCCGAAAGTGCGGTTTCGTTGCTTATTATACCAAAATTTTTAAATCCGCAACAAAAAAAGACGGATCAAAACTGCCCG
>CAYNCU010000084.1:0-17015 GCA_964395765.1 uncultured Roseivirgaceae bacterium
GGCTGAAACGTCAAGCGTATTAAGTGCAATGGATTTTCTTTTCATCCTTCTCCCCGTTTCAATGAAAGAAAAGAGAATTACAGACCTTAACACGGATGGAGAGAGGCCCGTAACGAAAGCATAAATGATCAGAAAGGAGATGATAAACAGGGAAGCAAGGAAGGCGCCGGTCTTATTTTTATACAAAGGTTTAAGTATTACAAATAAAATGAGGTACAAAATGCCGACGTGTAAACCGGAAACAGCAAGGACATGGCTGATTCCTGCCCTCGTGTAATCCGCGACCATTTCCGGATCCATCTGATCGCGGGAACCCAGGGTGAGTGCCGATGTAAGCGATAAAGTTTCCTTATCCGGGATGTATCCAGCTAATAAGGCGTGGCATTGTTTGTTCAATTCTCCTGATAATAAAATTATATTGAATCGACTGCCGGGCCTGATCAACCGAATATTGCGAGAGCTTATATATTGCATGAAATATATGTTTTTATCTGCCATATAGGCGGCGTAATTGAATTGATCGGGATTTTTTGGTTTATCGATCGATTCCGGGGAGCCATTGACCAGGATCTGGTCGCCCGGATGTAGATCTTCTTTTTTATCAGGACCATCATTATGAATGAACAGAATGATCTTCCCTGATACTTCATGCCATTGGCGATTAAAATGACCAAAATGCAGCCGGGCTACTATTTCACATTTACTGTTCTTGTCATTTATGTTCATTACTTTGCATGAATAGGCATCCGGAACCTTCTTATTATATGAGAAACCGTTAGGTAAATCCCGGGCTTTATAAAGACTGGAGATCAATAAACCAGAAATCAAAATTAAAAGCTGGGTAATTATTCCCGGAATTAAATTATACCGGATGAACCGTTCCTTTTTCAGAACGAACAGACATAATAAATAGAATGAGAAAAGAATAAAATACAGGACAATAAAGCCCGAAAGAGGAATACTTGTAAACCTGTTGATAATAATTCCCGAAATAAAAAATATCAGGAACCGGATGAATGGAAAACGGATCCAGATTAGCATGGCTGAACATGAAATTTTACCGGAAATTAGTTAAAAAATATTTTCAGGGCAAAGGAAAACTTACGATAAATTACGTTGAGCGAGAGGCTGATGAGAGAATGGAAATCAATTTTCTTCTTTAATCATTTTGAAATGTTTAATACCGGCTTCTTCGAACATATTGCCGGTTTTTTTAAAGCCAAATTTACTGTACAGCGGCATTGCATCGAGTTGTGAATGAAGGTAAATATCCCCTTTAACAGGAGGGTTTAGATTCTTTATTTCATCCAGGATGAATTGCATCAATGCGGAACCCACGCCTTTATTCCTATAATCGATATACACGGCAAAACGTTCCAATTTAACTCCCTTTTCGGTGTATCTCCATCGTGCCGTACCGGCTGGTTTTCCATCCATGAAGGCAAGATAATGTTTTGAAGAAGATTCGAATTCATCCATTTCCTCGTCTTCCGGGACATGTTGTTCTTCAACAAATACTTTCATGCGGATTTTACGGGAGTTGGACGAGTCTTCAGGGGAAGTTATTTTAATAACCTTAATCATTATCGTTAGTATCCAGATATGCTTTATTATAAGCGTCGATAATATCCCTGACGATTTTATGCCTGATAACATCCCTGGAGGTAAATTCCACGAAACTGATTCCTTTTACATCCTGTAAAATTTTAATGGCTTCAATCAGGCCTGACCGCTGGTGATTGGGAAGATCGATCTGCGATTTATCGCCGTTGATAATGACTTTGGATTCCGGTCCCATGCGGGTAAGAAACATCTTGATCTGCATGGGGTTGGTATTCTGGGCTTCGTCGAGGAGGATAAAGGCATCGTTTAATGTTCTACCGCGCATATAAGCCAGCGGGGCGATTTCAATGATCCGGTTTTCCTGGTAATACTTTAGTTTCTCAAACGGGATCATATCATCCAGGGCGTCATACACCGGGCGCAGGTAGGGATCTATCTTCTCTTTCAGGTCACCGGGCAGGAATCCGAGGTTTTCGCCGGCTTCCACGGCAGGCCGGGTGATAATGATTTTTTTTACTTCTTTGTTTTTGAGTGCCCTAACCGCCAGCGCTACTGAAATATAGGTTTTGCCTGTTCCGGAAGGACCGAGGGCAAACACCAGGTCTGATTTTTTTACAGCCTCCACCAGTTTTTTCTGATTGGGCGTTTTAGGCTTGATGATGAATCCCCGGGTGCCATATATTAATACATCATCCCCTAACAGGATCTCCTCTTCATGATTTTTATCGAGGTAGGAAACAACATTTTCCTGTGTTACTTTCCCGAATTTATGATAGTGATTAAGAAGCGAATTCAGAATGTCGTTGATACGGATAATATCCCTGGTTTCGCCCTGTATCCTGATCTCGTTTCCGCGTGAAATTATTTTACTGGTTGGAAATCGGGATGATAATTCATTGATATTTTTATTTTCAACACCCAGAAAATCCACGAGGGTAACATTTTCAAGGGTTATTACTTTTTCTACCAAATTATTATGCTGTTAGGCTTACCGTTTAGAATTGTATTAAAATTTTTACTTTTGTCAGACAAATTTAAGAATAAATTTTTTCGTATCCATGGCCCTCATCACTTTTATGTCGGATTTTGGACTCACGGATCACTACGTAGCCGCGGTGAAAGCCAGGATATTAAGTGTAAATCCGGGATTGCAGATTATTGACATTTCGCACACCATCGAAGCGCATAATATTGCCCATGGCGCCTATGTTTTACGATCGGTTTTCCACGAATTTGTCAAAGGAACCGTGCATCTGGCTACCGTCGATTCCCTGAATAATAAGGGGTACCGCTTCCTTGCTATGAAACTGGAAGATCATTTTTTTGTCGGGCCGGATAACGGGATTTTCAGTCTGGTCAGTGAGAAAGAACCGTCGGTGGTTGCTGAAATTACAATCCAGGCCGAAAAGAGATCGACTTTTCCTGCAAGGGATATTTTAGCCAGGTCCGCCGCATTACTGGCCAGCGGAAAGACCATTGATGATATCGGGGTATATACGAATGACTACCGGCGTTTGCTGGACAGGCAGGTGAAAGCTACCCGGAAGCAAATTACCGGCACGGTTATCCGGGTAGACCATTATGGTAACCTTATTACCAATATCGGGGAAACGGTATTTAACCATCTTTGCGATCACAAACGTTATTCAATTAATTTTGCCAGGGAAACATTAAATGCCATTAATACTTCATTCGATAACCTGGAAGATGGGGATTGTTTTGTAATATTCAATAACTTTGGACTTCTGGAAATCGGAATTTACCGGGGAAATGCTTCCGAATTACTGGGGCTTGGATACGATAGCCCTGTCAATATATATATAAATCAAGATGAATAATCACTATGTAAGGATCGTAAGAATGACTTTCAAGAAGGAGAAAGCGGGAGAATTTCTTGAATTTTTCGAAACGGTAAAGGATCAAATCAAGGCCTTTGAAGGATGCCGGTATATCGCCATGCTAAAAGATGAGCAACAGGTGAATGTATTTGCTTTTTACAGCGTGTGGGACAGCAAGAATAATCTGGAAGATTACCGAAAATCCGGCTTCTACAGGAAGATATGGACCCATACCAAGAGCCTGTTCGATGCTCCTCCTTCGGCATGGTCCTATTCAGTGATCACGGAGGCCTGAAATGAACTCATCTTTTGTTAATTAAAAGTACTTTAGGCATTTTTGCAATCCCTGAAAATGACGTTTCAGCATAAAAGAATATTGGAAATGCCTGCTTTCTCCCGCTTGTTGCAGGATACGGCGGGCAGCTCCCGCCTTTGTTAAAACTATGGCGGCCAAAGCCGAAGTGGCGGAATTGGTAGACGCGCACGACTCAAAATCGTGTTCCGTAAGGAGTGAGGGTTCGATTCCCTCCTTCGGTACTTGTTATTGACATGTCGAGAATCGAAAATCGCAAATCAAACCAGCTCGAAAATGGTTCATCAAACTGTTTATTGATTTTCAAATCGCGATATGCGATTTTTGAATTGCAATGACATATAATCCGTAAGATTGTAAGCTATTCCATCCCCAGTGACTCATATACCTCGCTGAAATCCACCTCTTTCAGGTACTTGGAAAGAAGAGTGGTATCCGTGAAAGCGTTCATCTCAAGGAATTTTTCCCACACCAGGCTGTAATAGACTTCGATATAGTAATTTTCCCTGTTGTAATAAAAAAGATCGGTTATAAGTTCATCCGCTACATTCAAGGAGGTGAGATACTGGCAGGAATTAATCAGGAACTTCCGGCGTTGCCTTGGTGACAATTGTTCGAAGTCCTTGATTTTCATCGGGTTAAATTTTTAAGGGAAGATCAGATGACTAAATATATTTAAAAGGAATTAAAAAAAAGTAAACCTGTCATGAAAAAATTATGAACATTTTAACAATAAAAAATGTGGATAACTTCCTGTAATATAATGGATAATAATCATTTCTCCAAAGACAACCTTATCAAATTAATTATTAAAGTACTGATTTTCACCATTTTAGATTATTATTTTGTATTGTTATGTGATTTATGGACCTAAATTGATTTTATTCACATTTTCAAACACCAACTGGGTAAATATTCGCCCGGAATCCGGCTTATTTGGCAGAAAAAATGAGTTTATATTCTCTGAAATGGATACCTTACAACACATTCAATTTTCTCTTTTTTCAAGTACTTTTCTACGGATTATAACCCTTGTCAGTGATTTGGAATAGTTTTCAATGGCTTTATCCAGATCCTCAGTCTGCTGGGTGCTTGAATTGGCTTCAAATATCATGTTTTGGGTTTTAACATCAAATATTCTGGTTTTGAACACAAATAGCCGGGTATTATAATTATACCCCTGTTTTAATTCGTTACGATAGGAATCAAGAAAATTATTGTAGGATGGAGCGGTTGGATTATAATTGTAACGTTCTTGAGTATTTTCATAATGCTCTTTCATTTGAACGTCAATAATATCGGAAATAAGTACGCCGTCGAGGTCATTATCTTCAACCATTTTATGGATCAAAACTTTTGAGGGAAACTCCTTTGAATCCGATAATTTATTAGCTGGATAAGCCCAATATCCCCTGTCATTTAACCACCATGTAATTTCATTTTCGACGGTTATCCTGTTTTCATAAATATTATTCATGGATAGAACAAGGATCTTTTTAATTTTCGGAACCGTCACGCTATCGCGCGTAACCGTAATTTCTGTTTGAGCCTCAGCGGTTATAACAAAGACTACGATAAAACAAAATAACATCGTAAGCGCCTTCATATCTGCAATATAATAATCTAAACCGTAACCGGTTTTTTTACAGCAAAATTATCTTTGTTAGGGGTGTATTCTCAAGTACATTTATATTTAAATATTAAATTGTGTAACTATGCAGCATAAGACCCGAAAAGATTAAAAATCGATAAGGGATACGCGATTTCCGTTTAATTTGACGGATAGGAAATTAAAGTTAAGGAACCTGTTTTAGTCGGTTAGGCATAATAATTTGAATGTATGAAAAAATTAAGATTTGCTGCACTGGGATGCGGGTTCTGGTCAAATTACCAGATTCCCGGATGGCTTGAACTGGACGATATTGAATTGGCTGCCGTATATAACCGGACCCGTTCAAAAGCCGAAGCCATTGCCGCCAGGTTCGGCCATGTGCCTGTCTACGATGATCCGGCAGAATTACTGGATACGGAAGAAATAGATTTTGTTGACATTATTACCGATGTAGAAACCCATTATAAATTTACCGAATTAGCAGCTTCCAAGGGGTATGATGTGGTATGTCAGAAACCGATGGCCCCAAACCTTGAATTAGCCAGAAAACTGGTACAGGTATGTGATGATAATCATGTGAAGCTCTTCATTAACGAAAACTTCCGTTTCCAGGCACCTGTCAGAAGAGTTAAACAGATCATAGACAGCGGTGCGATCGGGGATATTTTTAAAGGGAAGGTGAGTTTTTGTTCTGCCTTTCCAGGCTATGAAACGCAGTCTACCAGCGACCGCCTTGATATGTTTATCCTGGTGGATATCGGTTCCCACATCATGGATATTTCCAGGTATCTTTTCGGGGACACGGAATCACTTTATTGCAGAACGCAAACAATTAACCCGAAGATCAACGGGGAAGATGTTGCCAATATTTTCATGCATATGAAAAATGGCATTGATTGTTTTATTGAATTGTCTTACGCTTCCATTCTTGAAAATGAAACTTTTCCGCAGGCCCTGATTTTAGTGGAGGGGTCAAAAGGCTCCGTCAAACTTGATGTAAATTTCGAAATTAAAACCACTACAGCGGAGGGTACATCCAGCGAAATAATCAAGCCGGTAATTTATCCATGGATGGACCAGGAATTTGCAGTAGTCCATTCCAGCATTGTTGATGCCCAGCGGGATATTTTGAATGGCTTGCGAGGAGGCCAGTCAGAAACGACAGGCAAGGATAATCTGAAAACTGCCGAGCTGGTTTTCGGATGTTATGAATCGGCCAAAAGCGGTAAAGTGAAGGAATTGAATTGATTATGAGTTCAAACATTCTGTATTATGGCGTTCAGCCGGATCTGCCATCACCGGTTGTGCTGACCGCAGGCCCCCTCAAAATGATTTATGAAAACGGTTTTTTAAAGCATATAAATCTTGAAGGGAATGAAGTAGTTAATATGATTTATTATGCTCTCAGGGACCAGGACTGGAGAACCTTTCACGGCACCATAAAAAATGAAAAAATAAAGTCCAATGCAAACGGATTTGATGTTTCCTACCGTTCAGTAGTATCCGCCGGAAAAATTCAATACGTTTTTGACTGCCAGATCAAGGGGAACAAGGAAGGCAAAATTGAGTTTTCAGTCCGGGGCGAATCCTACGCGAATTTTAAAAGAAACCGCATCGGATTTTGCGTGCTTCATTCCGTGAATGCCTATGCAGGCAAATCTTTAAAGATCCTTACCGCCGATAAAAAAGAATTGGATGGGGTTTTCCCTGAATTGGCAGAACCTTTCCAGCCTTTCATCAATATTAAGACTGTTCAGTGGGAACCTGTTAATGGATGGGAAGCGGTATTGAAATTTGATGGAGATATTTTTGAAATGGAGGATCAGAGGAACTGGTCGGACAACACCTATAAAATTTATTGCACTCCGCTGGAGCTTCCGGCGCCTGCAGAGGTTAAAATGGGAGATACAATAAAGCAAAAGGTAGTTTTGAATGTAGGCGCATTAAAAAAAGCTAAAGTAAAGCCGGGTCCGGAACTTTCCTTGTCAATTTCCAGGGAGGCGGAAGGTTTGTCGCTTCCCGGAATTGGACTTTCCGATTCCACTGTTTACAATGAGTATTCGGATAACGATATCAATTTATTAAAACCGCTTTCTTTTCACCACCTTCGGTGTGACGTGGATGTAACTTCAATCCATGAAGTCGAAATTGAGGTGCTTAAGAAAAAATCGGTTTTACTTGAAGTTCCCTTAATGACTGCATTGCATTTTGGAACCGATGCTGAAAATGAAGCTGCACGTTTTATCAAACTCATAAAAGATGCGGCACTAAATATCGATTCCTTTATTTTGTTTCATAAGGACACTCTCGCTTCCTCCGAGGAATTAATATCAAAGGTGAGCAGGATCATTCGTGAAGCTTTCCCTGATGTAAAAATCGGTGCCGGGAGCAATCAGCATTTCGCCCAAGCCAACAGGAACAGGATGAATACCGAAGGAATTGATTTTCTTGTCTTTCCATCCACACCTCAGACTCACCTGACGGACAAACATGTATTGATCGATAACCTGGAAGGTGCTGCAGGTGCGGTGAAAACCGCACATTCTTTCTCCGGAGCCAAACCTGTTTATGTTTCACCGGTTACACTTCTTGAAAGGCAGATTTTTGCCGGGAAAGAAGACCTACGGTATCTGGATCAATTGCCACAGGATGTTGATCCCGAACAAGCCTCCTTATTTGCCGCCGGCTGGACACTGGGCAGCATTAAATATCTGTCGGAAGCGGGAACTGCGCGGATAACCTATTTCGAAACGACAGGATGGAAAGGGATTATGCAGGGTAATGACCCTTCACCGTTGCTTTCATCTTTCCGTGCCCAGGCAGGAACTGTATTCCCTGTGTATTTCACTTTTTACTGGTTGGGAAAAAATAAGGGGAGCAAGGTCTTGCCTGTTAAAATCACACAACCGGCTAAAGTTTCCGGCCTGGCCTTACAAAATGAGAAAGACAAATATCTTTTTCTGGCCAATCATACGGAAGATAACCTTGCATTTCCCGTTCATAATTTAAGAAAGGGACAAGTTATATCACGGCTCAATGAAAAGAATGCCGCTTCCTTTATGAAAGACCCGGCTACCTTTCTCGGCAGGAGCCCGGATGACCCGGTTGAAGGCAATGTCACTTTAATGCCTTTGGAAATCGTAATCATAAAATTTTAAACAGGGCTAAATTCATTAATTCATACTATTTTCATGGCGAAATTAAACCTCAACATCAGGGGAATACAGCATATAGGAATCCCTGTTACCGATATTAAGACCTCTGAAAAATTTTATAGTCATCTTGGTTTCGAGAACGTAATGAATTCCGTTTTTGATTCTGGAGGAGGAAAAGGCAAGGTAATTATGATGAAGATGAATTCCATGATCATTGAGCTATATGAAATGCCTGCGGCCGAACTGGAAGAGATCCGGAATCGAAAAGACGGCCATATCGATCATATCGCCTTTGATGTCCCTGATGTTGACAAAGTTTTTAATACATTGAAAAAGTCGGGATTCAATATTGAAGATGAAGAACCATTATTCCTTGATTTCTGGGAAAAAGGTTGCCGGTATTTCTCCATTCTTGGACCCGATAAGGAACGGCTTGAGTTTAACCAGCTATTGTAGGAAGTAATTAGGGTATAACAAAAAGCCTTTCAACGAAGGATTGAAAGGCTTTTCAAACAATGATTAATTTTTCGTCGTTTACTTCGAAAGATTGATATCCAGGCCAACAGCAAAAATGGTATTGTCTTTCCCATAGGTTTCCTTAATTGACATCGGGGCCAAAGGATCCTGGCCGATGTTATGAGTGAAATTTTTATCGGAGTCAGTATACTTTGTGTACAGCACTCCAACATTCAGTGTCAGCAATTTCGTGAATTTCAATGCCCCGCCAATGGCCCCTGAGTTGGAAGATAATTCCGGGTTCAGATCCGATTGAAATTCCTGTTTCACACCTGTGTTAGCTCTTAAATATCCCGCGCTGACTAAAAGAAACGGATTCACGTTATACTCTATGCCCAAGGCTATTTCATTATTGTTTTTATTAACCAGGGTACTGTTATCAATAAATGCCCCCGAATTATCAACTTTTCCGTATTTGGCTTTCTTGTCAAAGTATTGATGGTAACCCGCCGAGAGAGTCAGTTTGGGTAGATTCAATGCTGCTCCAACGCTTAATAAGGCCGGCATATCATTGGGTGTAACCTTTCCGTCAGGGAATTCAGTAATGAAAGATCCGTCGCTGTTCACGCCGATCCTGATATCTTTTGTTGTATTGTTTGTGACCTCCATATTGGTCTGGAATTCATATTTAATCCCGATGTTCAACAATTTGCCCAACAGATTTATATTAGCACCTACAATCGGTGTAATTCCATGACCGGTTTGTGTTACCTCTGCTTCCTGGTCCTGCAGCAGTACTGATTCAACCCCTGCCTTATTCGCATAATTGGTATAAAAGGTCGCGGCCTCTCCAAATGTAGTACCCGATGGCAGGCCCGTGGCCATGGCAATACTATCAGGCATCTGTATAGACGCAGGATAGGCGGAAAATGCCTGCACCAGAGAACTCGCTTGTTGCTGAGCAGCCTGGAAGAAATCCGAAGCGCCCATTTCCAGGGAACCGCCGATAATGATCTTGTTATCTTTTATGTGACCTTTATAGCTTGTGCTGGCCATGACATACCTCCCTCCCAGAAAAACCGAAAGGACATCATTTACCTTATAGGATACACCCAACTGGGCACCCCAGTAAATGGATTGTCCTTCAAAGTAAAGATTGGTTTTATAGCCGGTTATAGGCTGCCCTGCTGACTGTAAGGCCGGCACCAGGTCGGATATTGCATATTCAAAAGAAGGAAGCCCGGAATTAAAGGTTGCCCCGCCTCCTCCGCCTACGGGGTTAAATCCAAATGAAACGGAAAACTTGCTGACATTAAAAGCAGCATAAATACCCGGGAAAAACGGAGCCGATATTTTTCCTTTATAATCTCCGGAGTTCAGAAATGCATCGGAGCTGGAAATATACCTATTCTGAAAAATCGTTTGATTATTTATTGAAATATGCAGGCCTGTTCCCAGTAAGGTTAATCCCGCAGGATTATAATAAACGGCATCAATGCCTAAGGTTGCATCTCTTGCCAGCATCCGGACGTAGGCTGCACTCTGATTGGTATTGGTTACAATTCCGCCGGCAAAAACTGTAGAAACAAAAAATGCCGGGGTAAAAATTAAAAGGAAAATCTTTTTCATGAGTGTGAATTTTAAAAAGTTGAATTGTCCCATCTAAAAATTTCCCGAAAATAGTATAATTCATTTTTTTACCAAAACAGGAGTAGAAACATTTTATATCCGGGTATTGAATTTTTAACCGTATTTAAATTGATTCATTCTAAATAAGATAATTACATGAAAAATTTTATACGGATTCACCGAACACATAAAAAAAGGCAGCCCTATAAAGGGCGCCTTTTATGATGACAGGCAGGGTTTATTCCGATTTTTTATCTCCGTTCACCACCATGAGTTCATCCGCAATCACTTCAGAGATATACCGTTTATTTCCCTTGGTGTCTTCATACGATCGGTTAGTAAGTTTACCGTCAACCGCGATACGATAACCTTTTTTACATACTTTTTCGGCAATTTTTGCCAAATTGCCCCAGGCAACAATATTATGCCATTGGGTTTCATCGATTTTTTCGCCCTGTTTGTTTTTATAGGATTCATGGGTTGCCAGTGAAAAGCGAGCCACAACACCACCGCTCGTAAGTGTTCTGATCTCAGGATCACTGCCAAGATTACCGATTAACCTGACAGAATTTTTTAGATTTTTCATAGCTGTTAATTTTTAACTTTTTAATATTTAAACTGTAGCCGGCCGATAATTGATCAATTGATGAGGCAATTTATAAAAGGTAATTTCATAGATTCGGTTAATAAATAATTACTTTCGGTTAAAGACATTTATTTTCACGTAATTTTTTAATAGATGAAATATGAAAACTCAAAAAGATGAATTCGGGAATAATATTCAACAAATCGTTGAATTGAGGAAAAAAGCTCACCGTTATTATTTAAATAAGTCGGCAATGTATAAATCATTTCTGAAAATGGAAGAATTAACCTTCCGGGCAGGTTCGTTGAGTAAAAAGGAAAAGGAATTGATTGCCATTGGCATTTCAGTGGTCATCAACTGTGAATCATGCATGGAGTGGCATACCGGGCAAGCGTTAAAGAATAATGCCAGTGAAGAGGAAATCCTCGAAGCAGTTGAAGTAGGCATGGAAATGAGCGGGGGACCCGGAACTGTTTCAGCAAGATTTGTAATGCAGGCCATTGAGTATCATCGCCGGTAAATGCGGGCTGATTTATAATCGTGGTATATTTCTATATTTGAAATATCCTGAAGAAATGAGATGACTGTATATTATTACAGGATAAGTTGTTTTTATGAATTCAAACAGCCGGTAAAATAAATTGAAATTATTTATCACAGGATTCATGCTGGCACTGTCCCTGTGTCTTGATATTGGAATCGTAAATGTTGCCATTATAAAAACTGCTATCGATCGGGGATTCAGACGGTCATTTTATGTCGGCCTTGGTTCCACGGCAGGGGACTTGATCTACGCTTCACTTTCCATTCTGGGAATTGGCATGTTGCTGGCAATAAAATGGTTCCGAATGACCCTCTGGATAGGAGGAACCCTTGTACTTTTAATGTTGTGTGCGCATATCATAATTCAACTTGTCAGGAAGAATTCTGCGGGCATCGATGAGATGGACAACCTGACCCAGGCCGGTAAAAGAAATAATTATTTTATTTATGGAATGATTCTCGCGTTATCATCTCCTTCGGCCATTATCTGGTATATATCGGCAGGAGGAAGCATGATCGCCACGGT
Organism: uncultured Roseivirgaceae bacterium; assembly: GCA_964395765.1. Lineage (GTDB taxonomy): Bacteria > Bacteroidota > Bacteroidia > Cytophagales > Cyclobacteriaceae > DATDPY01. The sequence continues at coordinate 12,222 of CAYNCU010000084.1, forward strand.
TCCCATGCATAGTCGGTTTGATTATATTGATTTTTTAGGGGGTTTCGGATGTGCCTCGTTAATGTGGGGTGTGATTATTTCATGGATTAGTTATAAGAGTGCCTCGTTATTCAGCAGTCGAGTCAGAAGTATTTTATCCATTATTTCTGCCATGTTGTTCCTGATCCTCGCCATTATAATTTTTATTAAAGGTTTTCATACCATGTTTTGAATAATCGGGCCATTGATTTCATCATGGTTCGGTATATTTGCGGATTAAATTTCCAAATACAGGAATTTATTGGGTTTGCAGACCTGTAATTTTTTATTTCCGGATGATTATCCTGTCGTGGTTGATTATAATATAATTGCCCGATAAAATATTTAAAATGTTTAATAAATTATTGACAATAAATATTCATAGCATGGTTATTAAGTTTTCAGGAATTATTCGTTTACCGGCCTTCATCGTCTTGTCATTAGTCTTTTTTTCTCCATCCAGGGCTGAAACAGCTCCGGGGACAGATTCAATAAAAGTTGAACCCCTGTTAAAAATCTTTATAAATGGAGACAGGCCGGATGACGCATACCTTCGAAAAGAGATCCCCTACGTTAATTTTGTCCGGGACCAGAATTTATCGGACCTGCAGGTGTTAATCGCCTCAATTCATACCGCGAGTGGAGGAGTAAACTACGAGTTAAAATTTATAGGAAGGAACGATTTTAAAAACCTGAATTATACCCTTAAGCATAATTCCAGTCAGGAAGAGACCTATTTTCAAAGAAGAAAAGGATTGGTGGATGCCATTAAAATGGGGCTATTGCCCTTTGTTTCGCAATCCGGGGATTTAAATAATTTCAGTCTGACTTATAAGGGGTCACAAAATTCCGAAAAGAACAGGATTAAAAATGAAAATGATCCCTGGCATCATTGGGTATTCCAGGCGGGCGCTGACGGATCCTATTATAAAGAAGCAAGTGTCACCCAATATGGTTACAGCGGTTCACTGGACGCCAACTATATTACCGAGAAGTGGAGAATCCGGAATAGTTTTTATACGAGAAAACATGTAAATCATTTTATCGATTCGGGGGATAGTATCACCGCCAAAGACAGTTATACCCAGCTGCGATCCTCCGTGGTGAAAACCATCAGCGGGCGACTTTCCATGGGAGTATTCGGCAGGATTCAGCATTCTACCTACCGGAATTACGACGTTTCCTATAATTTATCCCCTGCCGTTGAATATAATTTTTTCCCATGGGAAGATGTTGCAAGGCGTGAATTCACTGTTGCATACCATATCGGTTACCAGCATAACCGTTATATTGAAACCACGATTTATGATAAAAGGAAGGACATCCTGGGATACCATTCGCTGAATATAAATTTCAGGATGATTCAACCCTGGGGGAATATCAATTCAAGCCTTGAAGGTTCCGATTTTTTTGAAAATCCCGAATTTTATAGTGTACAATTAGACACAAGAGTATCCGCCCGCATCACAAAAAACCTTTCATTCAGAATCAGTTTGAATGCACAAAGTATTCATGACCAGATCTATCTTCCCCAGGGAGACGCAAGCTTAGAAGATATACTTTTGCAACAACGAAGCCTGGCTACTACCTACCAGTATTCTTTTTCCGCCGGGCTACAATTTACCTTCGGTTCAATATACAATAATGTAATCAACAGGAGGCTTTGATCTCTATTCCAGTTTAAAAGAAACCGTACGGATCATCCTGATAGTTACCGGCCCCAGCCATCCGGATTTTTTTAATGGCATGGCCCTGTTGAACAGCTGGTCGACGGGGGAAGTAGTCCATAGGTTTCTGATTTCTCCGTACTGAATAAGATCGCCCAGGATCCTGTTCCTGTATACGTTGGATACTGAAACATGTAATTCATTATCCCCTGCCTTCAACAAACCTTTGACATTGAGTAAATAGCCGGGACACCAAAGATTTCCCAGGCTGCTGTCATTTAAGGTGACGTTTGCGGTTTCTCTTAAATCACCCAGCGAAAGCAATAATGAATCTTCAGAGCCGGCAAAATCGGCAGGTACATTGAGTTTAATATCATAATCGGCTGTCCCTGAAAAGTACCTGATATCCGAATTGGCAAAATCGTTCCAGGGTAAAAGTCTTGTTATATCCACTTCCTCCGGATGTTGCATATAAGCCTTATTATAGAAATTTATATGGCCTTCCGGATCATTGACAGAAAATGAAAAATCGTTTTTAGTTCTTAGTTTTATGCTTTTCCCTGAAGCCGATTTGAATGTATAGTCAGCATTATTTTGGGTATTAACATAAATTGAATCCCCCCGGGTGAATATTTCGGGGTAATATATAGCAGGTCTTGATACCAAACTGTCTGGATAAATTTTCGTGCCGTTCCTTGAAACAGAAACAATATGATTTTCCGGCTTCCCATTCCTGAAAATAAAAATCAGGGACTCTTTGGGCCCGAACTGAACGGGTATATGTGTACATCCATTTTTTTCATAGTAGAGGGAAGGGTTATAAGAACTGCCGTAAAGTGGGTCCCATATTTCAGGTTTACTACCCTGTATTTTAAATATAAGGTCCGATTTTATCGTGTCATTGGCCTGGTTTACTACAAAATAAATATCATCGGGACCCGATTTTTTATGAATAAACATATAGGGGAGAGACAACCGTTTGGTTGTAGTAAGGTCGGGTGTTAATTTCATTCGAGCCAATACTGAATCCAGTGAAATTCCCCAGAAAATTTTCCCTCGTCCATAATCGTTTTCTGTTATGTTTTTGCCATCGATATTCCCCCAGATTTTATCCGCCTCTTCAGAAAGTTCTTTGTTATTACTTTCGTAGTTTATCAAAGAAATAGTTATTCGCGGCTTCGGGCCATATAGCCTGATACCCTGATGAACCATGCTCCCGATCTTATATAAGGTTGGAAGTTCCATAATTGAATCTTCTGGAAGGACAAGGAGGCTGAAGCTGCGCCCGTCAGGCAGGAATATTTTGTTATCCTTTACGGTAGCCTCTTTAAGGAGCTCGAAATTGCATTCCAGGGCATGATAACCGGGTGCGAGGGAATAAAATTCATTATAGTTGCTGAATTGCGGTTGACGATCACCGATATAAAATAAAATATCTGATTCCGTAAGTCCCTTTTGCAATACATATTGGATCCTTCGCTGGTAAGTTACCCAGCCTGAAGCCTGGTTCCACCAGGCATTATTCCTGTTAAAATGTGACCCGAAAATTCCCAACGTCATGCCCGGCACCTTATCGAAAGGCTGATGGACATAACTGTGCAATACCATGCGGTTAATGCCGTAACAATAGCCGCGGTCCCCGAAGAGTTTCAGATCCCATGGCGCTTCACTGTATGTTGCATATCCCGTATAAGCCTCCGAAGCAAGAATTGATTTATTATATATTGAAGCTGCCATGGCCGGTTTTTCAAAATCTGTCCTTTCCGTCGGATTGTATTCTACAAATCCTGAAACGGGGTCGCGGTTGGTCCAGAATTCAAACATCGGCACATCGATGTAACTGTTGGTTTTAAGAATGGCCAAAGGAGGGTATACCGATCCCCCGTAAATAACCTCTGCATGAAACTGCAGGCCGTTTCGATGACATAAAACGGCAAAATGCTGATAATACCTTTCACGGATCAGATCGGCAATGGTTTTCCTGAAATCATTCAGGAAGGCTTCCGTTTTACCTGCATTATCGACAACCTCTCCACAAAGCGCCGGTATCCATGGAATAATATTATAACCTCTTCTTTCATTGAATTGACCCGCAAAGTCTTTCGTCCAGTTTTGAAAGCCGCATTCCCAACTATCGATAAAAATATATTTAAAAGTATTGCCTTTATACCTTCCTGCTTCCCGTATCAGTTTTTCAGGGAAAGCATTGAAATGAATGTTTAAAGCACTGGTGTCCATTTTATCACACTCCAGGCCCCTCCCTTCAGTTGTTGCCGGTGCGTTAACAGCTCCCGTAGTGGTATACCCGAATCGGACAATTGTCCATTTTCCATCCGGTGCATTCCAGCTAAAATGACCGGTAGAATCCATGGAATCCGTAAGGTTAATAATTTGCCCGGAATTGATCGGTTTCGCTTTCGTTTCACCGGAGCCGACGGAAAACAATTGTTTAACGTCATCAAATTTAGTAGAGGCTGTTTTTTCAAGCGGATCCGAAATATCAGGATCATAAAAAGGCTGTTCGCCGGATTTCAATAATTCGATTTCCCCGATCCCTTCGGAGGCATAATCCGGCAGATCGGGAGATTTTTTAATTTCAATTTTGAAATATTTTGTTTTCGTTTTTGCAAAAATGCGTACAAACGTTTTGTTAACACCCGTCAGTTCGAATCCTTCCACAGTCCAGTAATTTATTCCATCGACTGAAGCTTTCACATAGACAACGGTTTTAACGGTATTCAATGGATTCCAACTGTTCACGATCCTGGGATGGATTGCTATTTCATCCGCTTCAAACGGCTGGTCAAAAACGATATCAATGATGTTATCATCCTGGAGGGAGAACTGGCTCAGGGGATTTCCATCCATCAGGAATTTTCCATCTGCCAATCCGTTGATCTTTATTAAAGGCCTTGCAATTTGAAAAGAATTCAATTTTGCTGGGGAGGGAAACGCGATCAAAGCCACATCCTTATAATAATTCATATTGGCGTATGGCGAGGCTATTATGGTATCAATTTTTCTGCCTCCTTCCAAGGCCATTTTATTCCAGGTAAATTCTTTCATGGACCTATCAGGACTTATCCACGGGCCGCCTGAGGTACTCCAT
>CAYNCU010000085.1:0-16912 GCA_964395765.1 uncultured Roseivirgaceae bacterium
ATTCCGGCTTTGCGTAAAAATAGGAAATCAGTTTTCCTACCGTGGCTGAAAAGAAGCCGGCGTAAAAAATAAAGGCTGCAAAAAGTATCCTGGCTCTCAAGCTGAAATCAATCATCAGGATACAAATATGCGACGGTTAAGGTTGTTAAAAAAGCCGGCCTTCCGGAACGCCGAAAGAGTGCTGAATTTTCTTTTTATTAAATCCGTCAGCGAGAATGATCAGGTAGTCATTTAATTCAATCTGGACATCCTCGCCGGGGTTCGTGAGGGTTTTCTTGTTCGATTCTTTAACAATCCCCATCAGGATTGCATTAAACTCACTTTTAAGCGCGGTGAATGTTTCCAGGTAGGTCTTATTAAGAAAAGGATTTTCTTCAATTACCTTGAATTCCTGAATATCGTGTTGTATATCGGTTTTGGATGTGCTTATCAGTTCAAGATTCATATCGGCGACGTCGGGTTCGAAAATATAGCTGGCTACCAGTTTGGAAGCAATTTCATTCCGTGCCACTGCGTAAGTAACTCCGGCCGCATGAAAGGTTTCCTTTAACCTGGGCTTTTGAAGCGAAACCACGATGGAGGGTTTAGGGTAAAATTTATTGAAGTCAAGAACATACATAAGGGCTTCCGAATCGTCTTCAAGGCTGATAAAGGCCACAGAGGCTTTGTCGGCATTGACCTTTTCCAGCATCTCGAGATTAGCATAATCCGAAAAGAGTACGAAAATATTGTCTGTACCGAACTGGGTATATATCAGGTCTATGTCATCCTTTGAATTGGTAATGATTGCCATGTCCTTATTGGTGATGTCAATTTCTTCTACCACCATCCGGCTGAATTCATTCCAGCCAATGATCAGGATATGATCCGTGAAGTCAGTTCCTTTGTGACCGAGTTTTTTTTCTTCCATCATTTTAAATATTGCATTGGTTGCCATACTGATTAAATATCCTATAACACCGAGACTTGATAAAATATAAAGATAGCCGATTACCTTTCCACCGGTAGTAATGGGAGTAAAATCGCCATAGCCGACGGTGGTCAATGTAACGGTCATAAACCAGAAAGCCCTGGATAAAGTGGTAATGCTTGCATGATCGGATTGCTTTTCAAAGAATACCAATAAGCTGTTAAGCATAAACATTAATGCTAATATCCCTAGCGGGACCAGATAAGGCCTGATTTTTCTCATATTGAACTGCGTAATCTCTCCGAATCTCCAATTTAAAAAAAAAATAAATAACAAAAATTTTTAGCTGAAATTATCTTTGAAGGAGCTCTTCTATATGATGTTTTATGGATTCGGGTTTGGCGGCCGGGGCAAAACGACGAAGTACCCTGCCTTCCGGGGAAATTAAAAATTTTGTAAAATTCCATTGGATACGACGCAGCCCGAGGATGCCCCTGGCTTTATCCTTTAAAAACTTAAAGAGAGGAGTGGCCTTCCCGCCATTTACCTTTATCTTTTCAAATATAGGGAATGTTATATGGTAATTGGTTTCGCAGAAAGATTTTATATCCTCGCTGGTGCCGGGCTCCTGTCGGCCGAATTGATTACAGGGAAAACCCAAAATGGTGAACCCGGTATCCTTTAAATCCTCATAGAGTTTTTGTAAACCCTCATACTGAGGCGTGAAGCCGCATTTACTGGCTGTATTGACAATTAAAAGTACCTTGCCGGAATATTGAGAAAGGCTGATTTCTTCCCCTTCCATAGTCCGGGCTGTAAATGAGTATAGGGTATCGTTATTCTTCATGTAAGAATTTACTAATAATACCCGGAAAAGTAAAAATTGTTTGCTGATGGACCCATGCGCGGAAATAAATCCGGGTACTTTTCGATAAAAGTACCTTTAAAATTATGATCCAGGTCATAATGCAGGAGCATTTTAAATACGGAAAAAATTTTGATCCATTCGTAAGCTGATATTAATCAGTTTCCAGCCTGTACGTATTAATATGCACGGTTACTTGACGTAAGTAAGATTCGGATAGATTATCAATCAGCGAACATAAAACCGATTGGTAATTTTACATCCTATAGAAATTAAGGAGGAGTTATGAAAAAGATAATATATTTTTTAATGATCCTGATGCCAGTTTCCTTTACGATCCGGGCACAGGGTGTTCTTGCCACTGTGCAGAATCCGAAGTACCTGCCTGAAAACAAGGCTGCTTCCCTGGTAAATTTTACCGTAAATCAAAAAAATGACGGGGCCATTATTAATATTTCTTCCGTAAAAAATGTTAAAAATTATTCTTTTTACATTTTAAAAGGAATCAGTTACGATAATGGTGTAACCACCTGGCAAATCATTGATTCTTTTCAAAACACGAACCAATCCATGATTGATAAAACCATCAACGACAAAGTTTTAAACCGGGAACCGGTTATGTACAGGATCATGGTGTTGGATAAGGACGAAAGGATAGAATATACGCCGATTATTTGTATGAGGAATTACAATGCCTGACGCATTTTAAAAATTCTTCTTTATTAATCCTTCTCATAGATTAAAAATATGCTCGTTCAGTCCTTTTAATGCCGCTTTTTTATAGGAAGATTCAATGAGTACTGAGATATTGTATTTACTTCCACCATAAGAGATCATTCTTACGGGGATGCCCCGTAATGCTTCGAAAACTTTAGGCAGGAGGTCCCACTGTTTCATGATAGAGTTTCCGGCCATACAAATGATCGTTTGGTTCTCATCTACAGAAATATCTCCGAAGGGTTCCAGTTCTGTCAGAATTTCTTGCAGTGAAGACTTATCATCAATAGTTAATGAAACGGCCACCTCCGAGGTGGTGATCATATCGATCGGGGTTCGGTATTTCTCAAATACCTCAAATATTTTCCGAAGGAAACCATACGCCAGTAGCATCCTGCTCGACCTGATTTTTATTGCCGTGATGTCGTCTTTGGCGGCAACCGCTTTAACTTTTACATCGTCTTCCGATTCGGAAATAATTGTACCGATCGCTTCGGTATTCATCGTATTTTTTAAAAGTACACGAACGTTGAACTTCTGGGTTGGCCATATGGAGGCCGGGTGGAGTATCTTCGCGCCGAAGTAGGCTAGCTCGGAGGCTTCGTTATAGGACAATTGGGAAATAGGGTAGGTTTTATCCACGATCCTTGGATCATTATTATGCATGCCGTCGATGTCTGTCCAGATCTGAACTTCTTCTGCCACGAGGGCTGCTCCTATAAGTGTAGCCGTATAATCGCTACCTCCTCTTTTCAGGTTCTCGATCTCTCCTTCATGATTCCGGCAGATATAGCCCTGTGTGATCAGTATATTCGGAATTTTTTGCCCGTCGAGTAAAGGAAGAAGATGTTCCCGTATATAATCGATATCCGGTTCCTTATCCTTGTCGATATACATGAATTCGAGGGCCGGTAAAAGTTTCGCTTCAATTTTTTTCTCCTGCAATAAGAGCGAAAATAGCTCGGAAGACATCAGTTCTCCCTGAGCCAATAGTTCATTATTCAGCCTGGGGTTGAAAAAAGCGCTCAACAATCCCTTCATAAAATTAAAATGACCGTCAATGCTTTGCCTTCCCTTTTCCATCAGAACGGGATCGTGTAATAATTCCTTATGAAAAGTTATATAATGGCGGTAGAGGTCCTCAATTTTATTAAAAGCTTCTTTTTTATTTTTCGTCACCAGGGATTCCCCGATTGACACAAGAGCATTGGTAGTTCCGGAGAGGGCAGAAAGTACGACTATTTTGGGTTGATCGTCGGCTGAAATTAATTCAGCAACATGATGCATTCGATCCGGGGTGCCTACCGAAGTTCCCCCGAATTTGAGAATTCTCATTATAGATCAGAATTTTGAGTTTGAAATATTGTTAATCAGAGAAACCATTTTTAAAGCGGCGAGGGCCGCATCTTCACCTTTGTTTCCATGTTTGCCCCCTGCCCTGTCAAATGCCTGTTGTTTGGTGTCGGTGGTCAGGACACCGAAAATAACGGGTTTGTTATATTTCAGGGAAACATCTTTAAGCCCCTGGGCTACAGAGTCGCAGATATACCGGTAATGCGGAGTCTCTCCCCGGATCACGCAACCAAGACAGATGACGGCATCGATGATTTTTTTCTGTGCGTAAAGTTGTGCTCCGAAACTCAGCTCAAAACTCCCGGGAACATTGCTCCGGATTATATTTACTTTTTTTATACCATATCCAAGAAGGGTTTCATAAGCTCCTTCATACAAGGATTCTGTAATTTCTTCATTCCACTCTGAAACAAGGATGGCGAATTTTTTCCAGGCTATGCCGGTGAGATTTTTTTTGTCAATGGTGGTGCTTTTTCTTCCTGAAGTGGCCATAGTCATATAAGTATTAAAAAATGGATAAAGTCCGGCCTTATCCCTCGGAGGCGGTATATCATTAATTTATTTTTTTGCCAGGGCATCAAGCCTGGCCTTTTCTTTCTTCGCGTTCTGGTACTGACTCGATCCGTAATATTTAGTTATTATTTCATTATAACAATCACCGGCAGCAGTATAATCGGTAAGTTTTTCATAAGCAGCCGCTTCCTTTTCAAGGTATTCAGGACTCAGAAATTCATTGGGCATATATTCTGCTGCTTTTTTATAATAGGTAACCGCCTTATTCGGGTCGTTTTTCTCCATATAGGCATCGCCGATCAAAGAATAGGCCCTGGGTTGCACGGCAATATCCTTCGCATTAAACTTCGATAGTTCACTTATAGCGTCATCATAATTTCCCTTTTTAAGATAAATGGATCCGGCGTAGAAATGGGCCAGATCGGCCGATTTGGTAAGGGAATAATTGTCAATAATATCAAGAAAGCCGTAATTATTTCCATCACCGTTTAAGGCCTTGTCCAGGCTGTCCGCTTCATAATAATAAATGGCCTGGAACATGTCAACCTCGGCCTTATGATTTTGCGAGTGGACATAATACCTGAAAAGAAAAAAACCGACCACGATTACGATGATTATACCAACAATTGAAAAAACAACATTTTTATGTTTTTCAAAGTATTCTTCGGTTTTGCTAAATTTTTCACGGAGTACGTCTGAACTTTCGAGAAGATCGGAGGCTCCGGATTTTTTCTTTTTACTTTTTGCCATAGGAATGACCAGCGATTAAAAATCTGATAAATTTAAACTATTCTTCAACAAAGGGATAATCCGGTTGCACATATACATCGTGATTGTATTCTGAATGATCGGGGAATGGGGATTCTTCGGCAAACTTGACCGCTTCGTCAATTTCTGCTTTTATTTTGTCATCTATTGATTCAAGGTCCTTTTCAGTGGCGAATTTATTATTAAGGATGGCATCTCTCACCTGCTCAATAGGATCACGTTTCTTATATGCTTCCAGTTCTTCCTTGGTACGGTATTTTGCGGGATCCGACATGGAATGACCTTTATATCGATAAGTCCGTAATTCCAGCAGAGATGGGCCATCCCCTTTTCTCGCCCGGGCTGCTGCGGTGGCGATTGCTTCATGCACATCTTCCACTTTCATCGCGTCCACCGATTGGCTGGGCATGTCGTAAGCCTCGCCCAATGTAAATAAGTCATGAACATTGGATGTCCTTGCCACTGAAGTTCCCATGGCATAACCATTGTTTTCAATAGCGAAAATGACGGGAAGTTTATAGGTCATGGCAAGATTCATGGATTCATGAAAGGAGCCCTGGCGGACGGCACCGTCGCCCATGAATGTAATACATACTTTCCCGGTGTTTTTATATTTCTCTGCGAAAGCTATCCCTACGCCTACAGGGATCTGGCCGCCGACGATTCCATGGCCGCCAAAGAAGTGATGTTCTTTATCGAAGATATGCATGGATCCCCCTTTGCCTTTGGAAACCCCTGTGGATTTTCCGAACAGCTCAGCCATTATGTATTTGGCAGGAGTTCCCAGTGCAAGCGGATGGCCGTGATCACGATAGGCCGTAATATATTTGTCTCCGACCTCCAGGGCACTGACCGCTCCGGCAGCGCAAGCTTCCTGTCCTATGAATAAATGACAAAATCCGCGGATTTTCTGCATGCCGTACATCTGTCCTGCCTTCTCCTCGAATTTTCGCATGAGCACCATATGTTCATACCATGTCATATAGGTCTTTTTCGAGAATCCTGTTGTCTTTTTATCATGTGTAATTTCGGCAACCCTGGTTTTTGTAGCCATATCCGCTTTAGTTAAATGAGTTATTTAATACATAACTCTTAATCAATGCTATTTGATTAATTTAGAGTGCGAAAATAACCAAAAAGTCACAAAAAACAGTTAATGCATCTCGAAAATATAAGTTTGATAAACTTCAAAAACTATGCGGAAACGCACTTTAGTTTTTGCCCTGACATTAATTGCATTTTAGGTGACAACGGAAGCGGTAAAACCAACCTGCTGGATGCCATTTATTACCTTTCCCTGACTAAAAGTTTCTTCCATTCTTCCGATGCCCAGAATATCAGGTTCGGATGTGACTTTTTCGGCCTGAAAGGGAGCTTCAATAAAGACGGTAAAAACTCCAGCGTTACCTGCAAGCTTAAAGGAAACGATAAAAAAGAATTTTCTATTGAGGAGAACGTTTATGAACGATATACCGATCATATCGGAACCTTTCCTGTTGTGATGATTGCTCCGAACGATACGGATATGATCAGGGGAAGCAGCGACCTTCGAAGAAAATTCTTTGACGGAGTGCTCTCCCAGGTGGATAAACCTTTCCTTGATAAATTACTGAAATATAACCGGGCACTGCGTCGCAGGAATAGCCTCTTAAAACAATTCGGGGAAGGAAATTATTTTGATGGCGACCTGCTTGAAAGCTATGACAGGATCGTTTTAGCCACGGGGGAAAAAATATTTAATCAGCGTAAAGAATTAACCGGGCGGTTTATTCCTGTTTTTAATGAATGGTATGAAACGATTGCAGGAAAAAAAGAAATTGTTGAAATTATTTATCAATCCGATTGGGAAGATCCGGATTTTCCCGTAAGATACAGGAAAAATATTGAGCTGGACCGGATGAACCGGAGAACCATGCTGGGTGTTCATAAGGATGATTTTGAGTATTCCTTGAATAGTAAGAGTTTGCGAAAATTTGGTTCACAAGGTCAGCAGAAATCTTTATTGGTGGCCTTAAAACTGACTCAATTTGAATTAATAAGGGAATCCAAAGGTTTTAAGCCTATCTTACTTCTTGATGATATTTTCGATAAATTGGATGATAAAAGAATTAAAAAGCTGATGAACCTGGTAAATCGGCACAATTTTGGTCAGATTTTCATTACGGACGCAAGACCGGAAAGAACATTATCGATCATTCATGATTTAGATTGTGAGAAGAAAATATTGTATCTTGAAAACGGTATCCTTTCCAACAGTCAATCGGTAAAGGTTAAGTAGCCATGATCAGAATATTGCCAGGCAAAACGGAAACCATTATCAGCGCGCTTAAGCCTGCTGAAGTAACAGGGGCCATGAATAAGGTGGTTGAACCCCTGGCAGGCAGGAAAAGCTATTACCGGTTCAAGGATCATTTTCTTTTTACAGGCCAAGTATGGTCAAATGGTTTTAATATAATTTCATGCAAGGAAGGGAATGATTTCTTCGTCCCACGGATCACAGGGAATGTGGAAAATGCAGGATTGGGCTCTATCATTTATCTTCATTTCAGGTTGACTCCCCTGGCAAGAGCCTCGCTTATATTCTTTACGATCCTGAGCTTTTTTATTTTTATTTTCTTCCTAGCTTATAACAGGATGATTTTTATCGGTGAAATTTCAGTTGTAGTCGGAGTGCTCAATTTTATTCTGGCTTTGAAAAATTTCAGTAAAAGTGTCAGGAAAACAAAGGGTGAGATCCTCTGGATCCTGAACCTGAGGATGAAACTGATCAGCTAACCGGGCAGGTTTACCGATTCATTGTATACTTTTGCCTATCAAGGATATTATGAATAATCAACAGGTACGTGTGAGATTTGCCCCAAGCCCGACGGGGCCATTACATATCGGTGGTGTCAGAACGGCATTGTATAATTATCTATTCGCCAGGAAAAATAATGGGAGCTTTATTATTCGCATTGAGGATACCGATCAATCCAGGTATGTAGCAGGAGCGGAGGAATACATAATAGAAGCATTAAAATGGCTGGGAATTGAAGCCGATGAAAGCCCGCAGAAAGGAGGGCCCTTTGGCCCGTATCGTCAGTCGGAAAGAAAAGCTATTTATTTGAAATACGCGCAACAACTGGTTGATTCAGGTCACGCTTATTACGCGTTCGATACACCAGAAGAGCTTGACCAGGCCAGAAAATTACATGCCTCCACAGGTTCCCCTTTTCAGTATAACCAGGCAACACGAACGAAGATGAAGAATTCCCTGAATATGCCTGAAAAGGAGGTGAAATCCTTACTTGAAATGGGAAGTCCGCATGTTATCAGAATCAAAATCCCGGCCAATGAAGAAATAAAATTCAGAGATGAAATCAGGGGCCTGGTAGAAGTTAATTCCTCCGATCTGGATGACAAGGTTATTTTGAAATCGGACGGTATGCCCACCTATCACCTGGCCTTTATGGTTGACGATCAGCTTATGAAAATAAGCCACGTGATCCGCGGCGAAGAATGGCTTCCCAGCGCCCCGGTGCATATGTTATTGTATCAATACCTAGGATGGAAAGATACCATGCCGGTATTCGCCCATCTGCCGTTATTATTAAAACCGGAAGGTAATGGCAAGTTAAGTAAAAGAGATGCGGATAAAGGAGGTTTCCCGATTTTCCCGGTTGAATGGAATGACCCGGTTACAAGCGTTGTAAGTAAAGGGTTCCGGGAATATGGTTATTTACCGGCGGCAACAGTAAATTTTCTTGCCCTGCTGGGATGGAACCCCGGGACCGAACAGGAATTATTTTCATTAAATGAACTCATTGAAAACTTTTCCATCGAAAAGGTAAATAAATCAGGTGCAAAATTCGATATTGAAAAAGCGAAATATTTCAACCAGCAATATATTCGTCAAACACCGGCAGAAGAATTCCTTCCGGCAGTACTGGGAAAATTCAGGGAGAACAAAATAAATCCCGACCCCGGTAAATTAAAAATCATCCTCGGTGAATTGAAAGAAAGGGTTACTTTCCCGGAAGAATTTTATGAAAAATCCATTTATTTTTTTAAGAAACCGGATGATGTTCCCTATGAATTGATTTCAAAGAAATACAATTCCCAGGTGGCTGCCGCCCTGGAAGAGCTTGCCGGTCACCTGGAAAATAAAATTGAATTTATGTCTGCCGCAGAATTCAGGGATATCGTAACTTCAACCATGGAAAAAAATAAGATCAAAGCAGGGCAGGTTATGCAAATTATCCGGATTATGGTAACCGGAACTTCAACCGGTATTGACCTTATGCAGACCCTTGAACTGATCGGACCGCTGGAGGTTTCAGAACGTATTAAGGCCGGGATAAGACAAATCGCCTTAAGAGAGTAAGAAAATGGGCAAAAGCAAGAAAAAGAAAACGGGACAGAGCGGCAAATCGCATGGAAGCCATGACCTGGCCGGCTTTGAAATTAAAATAAATTCGCTGGGTGAGATCCAGTCCAATATTGATATTGACAATATCAATAAATTTCTAAATGAAAATCTCGCCGATAAAAAGCTGAAAAAAAAGAAAGGCAGGAAGAGCCGCTCCTGAAAAAATCCGGATGGCGAGTATGATTTACCGGTTACGAAACAGGTTCCACTAATTTACGGATCTTAATCCATCGCTCTTCATTAATTTTAGCTCCTATTGTCTCAACTACATTCGCTCCCAACAGCGATCCGATTTCACCACATTGTAAGAGGCTTTTTCCTTTTATTAATCCGTAAAGAAAACCGGCGGCATAAAGATCGCCTGCTCCGGTGGTGTCAATGCAATCCGCCTGCACCCCCTGAACCTTTATAGTCTGATCGTCCTTCATGATAATGGAGCCATGTTCTCCCAGTTTGACAACGGCATACCGACACAATTTTCCGATCTCCTTTAGCGCCAGACCCGGTTCCTCAATTTTTGTCAGTGCCCTGGCTTCCTGCTCATTTGCAAAAACCACATCTACATATTTTTCCAGCAAAGAGATGATAAAATCACGGTTTTCCTCGACCAGGTTGTAACTGGCCATATCCATGGCGATTTTTAACTGATGATCTTTTGCCATCTTCAGGGCAGCGGTAATAAGATCCCGGTTATAGATCAGGTATCCTTCCGCCATAAGCCATTCATAATTTTTAAATATCCGGGATTCAAGATCAGCAGCACTCATTTCGGTAGCCGCTCCCAGAAATGTTCCAAAGGTCCTTTCACCGTCAGGACTGACCAGCGTTATAGCACGGCCGGTGGTCGATTCCCCGTAAAGAAGATGGGGTGCAATATTTTTATCTTTTATATCCTTAAGGAATATTTTACCGATTTCATCTCTGCCGATCTTTCCTATATACCCGGAATGAATACCCAGGCTGGCGAGCCCGTTGATCGTATTGGAAACGGCGCCTCCCGAAGCTTTCTCGCTGATAAAATGCGAAGTTAATCCCAGTATTTCTTCAGCCTTTTGAGCATCGATCATGGTCATACTTCCTTTCGGTAAAGAAACCTTATTAAGAAATTCCTCATCATCGATCCTGATGATGATATCAACCAAAGCATTTCCAATTCCTACTACTGAAGCCATTTTTGAAATTTAAGTTCAAATGATATAACAATGCTACTTACAATTTTTTATAATATTTATTTTTTATCAGAGGTCGCCATGATCAGATCGGGGTAATCGGTAATTATTCCGTCAACTTTCATTTTAATAAGCTTGTTCATGTCTTCAACGTTATTAACCGACCATGGGACAACCCGGATCCGGTTAGCATGCAGCCAGGTTACTATTTTTGGTTTCAGGAGTTTATACTGCGGGCTGTATATGTCGGGTTTAAAGCCGAGCGACCTGATTTGGGTTTCCGGATTATTTTCATTTTCCACCAACAGGGACAACGTAACATCCGGATAGGTTTTATGGAAATATTTTAAAACCCGTTGATCAAATGACTGGATGATTACTCTTTTCAAGGGTATAAAATCATCGACTACCCTGTAAACAAGATCGCAGAATTCGTTTACAGGGGGCTGGAAAACATCATCCCAGTCAGGCTGGCTTTTAATTTCGATGTTATAATAAATTTCATTCCGGTTATAATCTTTGCAATATTTTTCTGCCATTCTGAAAACATCGGAAAGGAGGGGTTTTGAAGCGGCAATTTTTTCCTGTCGGGGAAACAATGGATTACCTTTTGATCCGCAATCAAATTCCGAAAGTTCATCGTAAGTCATCCGGTAAATATTATACTGGCCGGCAGAATCCGGAGTAATATCATTACCCGCGGAATCAAGACAGATAGAGGAAGAAACCCAAGGATCATGGGAAACCACCACTTTATTATCTTTTGTGATTACAACATCCATTTCCAGGGTCTTCACGCCAAGGGCCAGGGCTTTATGGAATGCCGGCAGCGTATTTTCAGGCATAAGCCCCCGGGTTCCGCGGTGCCCTTCCCAGTCGAAATTTTGTGCGTACGATACCAGGGGCAAGGTGGTTAAAATTATTAGCTGAATTCGATTTATATATCTTAAAATTTCTCTGTAAAAGTATTCAGACGAGCTCAATTCTCTTTCCGGGTTTTAGAATTTATTTTATCAATATTAATCCGGTTTGTCGACATTAAGTACAATTTCCGGAGAAGAACGGAGCGTTTGATAAACCACGCAGTATCGTTCGGTCAGGCGCATCAAGGTTGCAAGTTGTTCCCGGGATGCATGGGTATCCAGGTCAAAGAATAACCTTATTTTCTGAAATCCAACCGGAACTTCTTTGGACACGCCCAGCGTACCCCGGAAATCGATATCTCCTTCTGCCCGGACGATCCCGGATTTTATTTCAATATTCATTGATGTGGCTACGGCATTGAGTGTTACGCCGGCGCAGGCAGCCAGCGCTTCCAGCAACATATCCCCGGAACATGCAAATGATCCGTCACCCCCGGTGGCTGGATGTAAACCGGCTTCCGCAAGCGCCTTGCCGGTTTCAACTTTACAGGAAACGTTTTCTCCCAATCGGCCTTGCGCATGAAGGGTAATCATGGCACTGGCAGCATGCGTTTTATATTGTTGCTTTAAAGGGGCCTGCAGCGTACGTAATTCCTCGGATTTCATAAATTATATTTTATCTATCGGTTAAAGCCGGTAATACTATTCCGGTTTTTGCTGAAATCCGAATATAGAAATCTATTCATATTAAATAAAAAAATCCGTGACTTAAATTGCCACGGATTGAAATGCTTCCTTATTGAAATGTACCCGGTGATAGGGCAAAGGTGCCGGGAAACTTCAGGAAGTAATGGCTAGAAATTAATGTTCATTGAAAAGTATATCCCGGATTCCGGCGGTACTACCCTGTAACCCAGCGGAGTATATTCAAGATATATATTACCATACCGGTAATAGATAAGTCCGTTCCACATTACTTCCCGGAAGCCTATCGGCAGGTAAGAGAAAATTACGCCACCTGGAAAATCAACCAGGTAATAACCCCTGAAAGGGTCATAGCGGTAAAACCTGTTATTGTAGAAATAATAGTCACCATGATCATGTCTGAATACAACCGCATGAGTCGAGTATTTCCAGGGTGCAGGATAATTCCATCCATTATAGGTTTTGGGATGAGAATAATAAACCCTATGTCCATTTCCGTTCCACGAACCGGCATAACTGTTATGGCTATGATTCCAGGAATGATCGTTGGATTTGTATTCCGAATGTCCTTTATTATTCTGGTTATAGGCATTGTTATTATTAGCCGGCTTCGGATCATTCTTCCTATTCTGTTGTAAATTCCGGCTGCTTTGTACTGTAACCGGTTTGCGGCTTTCCACGATCGTACGCTCCTGGCGGGTATTATTTACATTCCGGTTCACTGAAGCGGTTCCGCGGGAATAAGTTGTTTTCCCTTGATTATTCGAATTTCTACTTTGACCGAAGGATGATATTGAAATCATCACGATCATTGTTGTCAGAAATAAATTAGAAGTTATATGTAAAATTTTAGTTTTCATGGCTTCAAATTTTAAAGGTTTAACATTTTTCATTTAAGGCGCTAATAATAATATTTATCAATTCCATCGGTAGAAGTACAAAGCGCATGCCAATTTAAATATATTGGTGATAATCAGATATTTATACAAAAAAGGAAGAGATTTTCAGAAGCGGTTTAATGAAAAATGTTAAAAAGAAAGGCACGTTTTCTCCTCTCGTAATTCTTTAACCCTCCTTCGCGTTCCGCTACGGCCGATGAGAAGGTTACGGTTTAATTCCCAGGAGCTCTGCTCCGGAAATCCGGGTCCTGGGCTTGCCCCGGGGTTACATACCCTTTATTACAAAACGATTGATCTTATCAGCGACTGCTTACCTTGCCGCTGCCGGTCACCGTAACTTTTAAAGACGGGTTCCCCATATATATTATATTACCACTTCCCACTATAGTGGCATCAAGCGTATTCAAAACATTCAAATAGGTATTGCCGCTTCCGGTAATTATGCACCTGGCTTTCTTTGAAGTAAGTTCATAACAATTGATTTCCCCGGAACCGATAATATTGGTTTCCAGGTTGTCTGCTAAGCCAGTAGCATTTATTTTACCGGATCCATCAATGGAAATTGACAGAGAGGTTGTTTCAAAATCTTCTATTGTCTCAATTTGACCGCTTCCGTTGATTGCCATTGACCCAAAATCATTAAATCCCGATAAAATATGAATATTACCACTGCCATTGATAACAGTCCCCTGAAGTGAAGGCATTGATATCTTTACTACGGCCACTGAATTTCTAATATTGATATCCTGCGGAGAATAACGGATTATAAGCGTTTTTCCCTTCAGCATTGTTTCAATATGAGGTAAAAGATTTTCGTGATCACTGATCTCGAAGTGATATAAACTGTCGCCGGAAATTTCCACATCGGCTGATATATCCAGTTCAACACTGGCAAAATCAGTCAGATCTCTTTGCTCAGAGATAACAGCCCCGGACCCATGAATGGCTACCCTTTCATCCCGGCAACAACTGGAAATGAGAAAAAATGCCATTAATGGTGCAATAAAGAACATTTTGAGAGTCATAATAAAAAATTATTGGTTGTTGAATTTATTTTATGTTTAAAAAATGAGACGATTTACTAAAAAATGGAATGGATGAATAAATAATATTACGGAAATCGATACGGCGAAGTTTCACCGGGCGGCCGGGTATTTTAGGAGAAAGATTGAAGAATTAATAATAATTATGAGCTCAAATGCTTCTTTTCATTACGAGATTACATCTGGGTGAGGTAGCTTGATTGACTTCAATTTTTCTAAAGCCGAATTGTTCATATAAATGAATGGCCGCGGTCATTCCGGTATTGGTTTCCAGTGTAATTTCCTGAAAATTCATATTCGCCGCTTTTTGAAGGATATTTGCCATAAGTATTTTACCAAGGCCTTTTCCTCTGAAATCCCTGGCCAGGTACATTTTTCTCAATACACATTCATTCTTGTCAATCCGGAATAAAGCAACCGTCCCAATAATATTACCGTCATTATTTTCAACGACCATAAATATTCCGCCGTTATTATCGTATGATTTTTCGATATCAATGATATCACTGTCAGAGGTTGAGGAATCATAAGCAAGGTCGAATTCCGGAAGGATTTTTTTAACCAGACGGGTTATGGAGGGGATATCACTATTGGTTGCCTTTCTTAAAGTTATATCCACCATAGGAATTTTTTAATTCATGAAGCTTGTTTATGATCAGAACCAAATGAATAATGCGATATAAATTATAAGAAGAAAAAATTAAAGTTCATATACAATAAGAATACTCAGGTCCGAATTTCCTGTTTGTTTCAGGCCGTGAGAACTGCCCGGCCGGGTAAGAATTGCATCTCCCTGACGGACAGTAAATGTTTTCCCATTCATTTTCATTTCGCCGGTGCCGCTTAAAATATAATACACCTCATCTTCTTCCTGGAGGTGATAGCCGATCGCCGAGCCGGGATGCAAAACCCGTTTCCGGAAAGCCAGTTTAAATCCGGAAGCTTTCGAAAAAAAATTATACGCAGTCGACATACCCCCACCGTCATGAGGGCCTGGCTGTTCAACGGCAATGTCCTTTTCATGTTCAAGAATATAAACGGGTTGATCATCATGTTTTATGATAAAGGAAGTTAATAGAAAGAGGATGAACATTGTGCCCGACCCGGCAAGAAAAGACAGGGTTATCTTGAATTTATTCATGATCATATTTTTTATAAAGAGTTTTATGAATTCAATTTCGATCAGGTCAAGGCCTCCGGGTTCAGGATATTGGGAACTGTTTTTGCCCTGTAAAATCCGATGATATTTTCGGCGGCCAGCCTGGCCATTTCATTTCTTGCCTCCACGGTGGCCGATCCGATATGAGGAAGTACCGATACATTTTCCATCTCCAGTAAAGGGTTCCCGGGATGCATAGGTTCGGGGTTGGTAACATCGAGGCCGGCTCCCCAGATGATTTTTTCATTCAATGCCCGGATAAGATCATTTTCATTATGTACCTGTCCCCGTGCCGTATTGATAAAAAGGGAGGTCGGTTTCATTTTCTTAAAAGCATTCCAGTCAAAAATTCCCTTGGTTTCTGCACTCAGTTTACAATGAATCGATAAAACGTCGGATTCCGAAAGGAGCCTGTCAAAGCTTACTTTTTCGGCTTTCAGGTTTTTCTCAGCCTCCCTATTCTGGTTCCGGTTGCAATAGATAACTTTCATATTGAAGGCGCCCCGGGAGCGGGATGCCATTTCATAACCGATCCGGCCCAATCCAAAAATGCCAAGTGTCTTATTCCTGAGTTCAATGCCAAGGTTGGCTTTCGGGAAAAAGTAATTCCATTCCCCCCGGGTAATAAGTTTATGCATGAAAAACATTTTCCTTGACGTGGCGATCATTAGTCCGAAGGCGATATCGGCCGTGGCATCACTCAGTACGCCCGGGGTATTGCCGACCGGAATTTTTAAACGGCTTGCTTCCGCGATATCAATATTATCATAACCGACGGCGAACTGAGAAATAATATCGAGATGCCTGCATTCATTGAGGAAATACTTATCGATCTTGTCGGAACCCATACTTAATAAGGCATTATGCTTTTTTACAAGCTGAATCAATTCCTGTTGTGTAACCGGGATAGCCTCCTTCCATATCGTAATTTTAAATCCTTCATTTTTAAGCAGGCCAAGACCGATTTCGGGTATTTCCCTTGATATGAAAATCTTAATGTTCTCCTTTTCTTCAACCATATTATAAATTTAATGACTTTGTTATTTTACTTCAAATGTTATTTTAATTAGTGAATTCTTATCCGAAGAAGGGCCAACCCATAAACCCTACTGCATTTTTACGGTATCCCGGAATTCATCGGAAGGATTATACCAAGCCAGGTCATTGGAAGTCAGATTGAAATTAATCACTTTCAATTCACCGGGATTAAACTGAGTTCCATTATATCCCCGAAAAGTGCCGGTGAGAAGACCTTTCCTCCTTCTGTTCCCGTGGACCATAACTTTATTATCGCCAATACCGTATTCTTCCGGTTTTTTGCGATAACGGCACTTCCGCCAATTCGAATCCAGGAAGTTATTCCTCCGTCACCATTCATTTGATCTACTTTTCCTGCTTTCCGCACTGGGTCAGTCTGAAGAATATAATTTAATTTTTGAATCTTGATTCCTGGTTTTTGATTTCAGTGCCACTTTCATGAAGAACCCTTTAAAGTTTTAATACTTTTTACAAAAATGCCAATGAGCTGATTATTTTCATT
>CAYNCU010000086.1:0-16650 GCA_964395765.1 uncultured Roseivirgaceae bacterium
GAATGAAACTGAATACATTGAAACCGGCCCGGGGATCGGTAAAGAAGAATACGAGGAAAGGCAGAGGTACGGGATCAGGTAAGGGAGGCACTTCAACACGCGGTACGAAAGGAGCCCAGTCCAGGTCGGGTTATAAGACCAGGCCAGGTTTTGAAGGCGGACAGATGGCTTTACAAAGAAGATTACCCAAGTTCGGATTTAAACGCCCTCAAAAGGTGATTTTAAAGCCCATTAATCTGGATACCATTCAGATGTTGAGTGAAATCACAAAATCAGGATCAATTGACCTGGAACTCATGATTAATCATGGAGTTATAAGTAAAAAGGATATTGTAAAAATTTTAGGTAGAGGAGAATTGAAATCGAAAGTGGATGTTTCCGCTCATTATTTTTCTGAGAAAGCCGCCAAGGCAATTGAAGAAAAAGGCGGGAAGATTACCAAAATAGCATCATGAAGAAATTCATAAGAACCATACGGAATATTTTCGCTATTGAGGAACTGAAGGAGAGGATTATCTATACCGTAGGTTTTCTTATTATTTTCAGGTTGGGGCGGTTTGTAATCCTTCCGGGTATTGATGCCTCCAAATTAAGCGGGCAATCAAGGGGAATCCTCGGCTTGCTCGACACTTTCCTGGGGGGCGCTTTCAGCAGTGCTTCAATATTCGGACTGGGAATAATGCCCTATATATCGGCCTCTATCGTATTGCAATTATTGATTGTCGCCGTACCTTATTTTGCAAAAATGCAGAAGGAAGGCGAATCGGGTAGAAGGAGAATAAACCAGATCACCCGTGTTCTTACCATATTTATTACCTTCTTTCAGGCTTCTGCCTACCTGGCGGGCACTATTCCTTCGGATGCCATCGTAATTGACCATACACTGTTTAATTTTTCGGCTATGGTGATCCTTACTGCCGGTACGATCTTTTGTATGTACCTGGGCGAAAGGATTACAGAAAAAGGAATTGGAAATGGCATTTCCATGTTAATCATGATCGGAATTATTTCCAGGTTCCCCGGTGCTATATATGCTGAAGCAACTTCAAGAGGAATGAGCGGCGCCCTGTTTTTCGTGCTGGAAATTGTGGCCTTGTTCTTTGTGGTCGTAGGCGTGGTTGCACTGACACAGGCTACCAGGAAAGTTCCCGTACAGTATGCTAAACAGGTAGTGGGTAGCAGAGTATACGGCGGACAACGGCAGTATATTCCCCTGAAAGTAAATGCGGCCGGTGTAATGCCTATCATCTTTGCGCAGTCGCTGATGTTTTTGCCGGCGCTGATCGCCCAATTCTGGGCCCAGTCAAGTGATATAGCCGCCTATGTGGGAAGTACATTTTCCAATTATCACTCGTGGCAGTATAACCTGCTGTTCGCCATATTGATTATTGTATTTACCTTTTTCTACACGGCTATTACTATCAATCCTACCCAGATTGCTGACGACATGAAAAAAAACGGAGGCTTTATTCCAGGCATCAAACCGGGGAAAGCCACCTCTGAATATCTTGATAATGTTTTGACCAAGATCACGTTACCCGGATCCATACTTCTTTCAGTTGTTGCCATTATGCCCGCCTTCGCAAGTATTGCCGGCGTTTCCAGACAGTTTTCGGCTTTTTATGGAGGTACATCGCTGCTCATTCTGGTTGGCGTAATATTGGACACTTTACAGCAAATTGAAAGCTACCTGTTGATGAGACACTATGAAGGCTTGATGAAATCAGGGAAGTTAAAAGGAAGATCCAGTGTCGCGGTCGCCTCATAATTCTTGATTTTAATGGCTAAACAGGCATCAATAGAACAAGATGGAACGATTACAGAGGCATTGTCAAATGCCATGTTCAGGGTTGAACTGGAAAATGGACATACGGTAATTGCGCATATATCCGGTAAAATGAGAATGCATTACATTAAAATTTTGCCGGGGGATAAGGTAAGACTCGAATTGTCGCCTTATGATTTGACAAAAGGAAGAATAATTTTCAGGTATAAATAAAAGGAAATGAAAGTCAAGGCTTCCATAAAAAAGAGAAGTAGCGAATGTAAGATCGTTCGCAGGAAGGGAAAATTATATGTCATCAACAAGAAGAATCCAAGATTTAAACAAAGACAAGGATAATTATGGCACGATTTCAAGGGGTTGATATTCCCGATCACAAGAGAGGTGAAGTTGCACTGACCTATATCTATGGTCTGGGACGCAGTTCAGCCCAGAAAATTTTAACTGCCGCCGGTATCGATTGGAATAAGAAAGTGTCTGACTGGACCGACGAAGAAGCGAATAAAATCAGGTCGGTTATTGCCGAGAATTATAAAGTTGAGGGCGTTTTAAAATCCGAAGTTCAGTTTAGCATCAAACGTTTACTGGATATCGGATGTTACCGTGGCCTCAGGCACAGGAAAGGTCTTCCCGTAAGAGGTCAGCGAACTAAAACCAATGCACGTACCAGGAAAGGCAAACGTAAAACGGTTGCAAATAAGAAGAAGGCCACTAAATAGTTAATCGACCATGGCAGCAAAAAGAAAAGATAAGGCTAAAAAAAGAATGGTGGTCGTCGAACCGATAGGTCAGGCGCACATCAAGGCCACATTTAATAATATAATTATTTCAATGACCAATGGCAGTGGCCAGGTGGTGGCATGGGCATCGGCGGGGAAAATGGGATTTAAAGGCTCTAAGAAAAACACGCCCTATGCTGCCCAGATGGCGGCACAAAACTGTGCACAGGTTGCTTACGATCTTGGAGTAAGAAAAGTTGAGGTGTTTGTGAAAGGACCCGGCGCCGGACGCGAATCGGCGATCAGGACCATTCAAAATACAGGTATTGAGATTATGATGATCAGAGACGTTACGCCTCTTCCTCATAATGGCTGCAGGCCGCCCAAAAGAAGAAGAGTTTAAAATAAATTTATTGATAAGGAATGGCAAGGTACACAGGTCCTAAATCTAAAATCTCAAGAAAATTCGGCGAACCGATTATGGGGGTCAGCAAGGCGCTCCAGAAAAAGAATTATGCGCCGGGTCAGCATGGCAGGGGAAGGAAAAGAAAACAATCGGATTATGCTGTGCAGTTACAGGAGAAACAAAAGGCAAAATATATCTACGGAGTTCTCGAACGTCAATTCCGGAATGTCTTTGAAAAAGCATCCCGAAAAAGCGGGATTACCGGTGAAATCTTGCTGCAAATGCTGGAATCAAGGCTTGATAACATGGTATATAGAATGGGAATTGCCCCCACGCGTCGCGCGGCAAGGCAATTGGTACGGCACAGACATATCATGGTTAACAATGAGGTGATCAGCATACCCTCTTATGTTTTAAAAGCTGGGGATCTGGTAAGCATCAGGGAAAAGTCAAAGTCGCTGGAGGCAATCGTTAATAGCCTGGCTATGAGATCTAAGAAATTTCCATGGATTGAATGGGACAACAATTTAATGACCGGTCGGTATGTGAACCTCCCTAACAGGGAAGAAATTCCTGAAAATATTCAGGAACAGCTGATCGTTGAGTTATATTCCAAATAAATCGTAAAATCGAATCTATAATAATATGTCATTTATTGCATTTCAAATACCGGAAAAGGTGGTTATGGAAAAAGCCGATGATTTCAGAGGCCTTTTTACATTCAAACCGCTCGAAAAAGGGTATGGCGTAACCATTGGAAACGCTTTCAGGCGTATTCTTCTTTCTTCACTGGAAGGTTATGCTATTACTGGAATTAAAATTCCCGGGGTGTTGCATGAATTTTCCACCATCGAAGGCGTAAAAGAGGATGTTTCCGAGATCATTCTCAGTCTTAAAATGGTAAGATTCAAAAAAATCAGCGATCCCGTTGAAGCAAAAATCACGATTCCGGTTAAAAAACAAAAGGTGCTTAAGGCCGGCGATCTGATTAAACACACGACTACCTTTGAGATCCTTAACCCTGATCTCGAAATCTGCCATCTGGACGAGAAAGCAGAATTCGAATTGGAACTGACCATCGAAAAAGGCCGTGGATATGTACCGGCAGAGGAAAACAAACCGGCTGAACAGATTTTCGGATTTATTCCGATCGACGCTATTTTCACTCCTATTAAAAATGTGAAATACAGTGTTGAAAATACCAGGGTGGAGCAGAAAACCGACTATGAAATGCTCGTCCTTGATATTGAAACAGATGGCTCTATCCATCCAGAGGTGGCTTTGAAAGGGGCTGCCAATATTCTAATCAAGCATTTCATGCTCTTCTCGGATCAGACGATGATACTCGAAACCGCTGATTCCAAGGAACCTGATGCAGTGGATGAAGAAATGCTTCATATGCGTAAATTGCTTAAAACGCCTCTCAGTGAGCTCGATCTTTCGGTACGTGCCTATAACTGCTTAAAGGCTGCCGATGTAAAATCATTGGGCGACCTGGTACGGCTTGAAATTTCGGATATGATGAAATTCAGGAACTTCGGTAAGAAATCATTGGCTGAACTGGAAGCTTTGGTGGCGGAAAAAGGCTTAACCTTCGGTATGGATTTATCGAAGTATAAATTAGAAGAAGAATAGAGACGACAATGAGACACGGCAGAAAAATAAATCATTTGGGTCGTACCGCCTCTCACCGTAAGGCTTTACTGTCAAACATGGCTTCGTCCCTTATTTTAAATAAGAGGATCAATACCACTGTGGCCAAAGCCAAGGAATTGAGGAAATATATCGAACCCCTGATAACGAGATCCAAACTTGATACTACCCATTCCAGAAGGATGGTTTTTTCCTACCTGAATAATAAGGAATCGGTTAAAATATTATTTAACGAAGTGGCTGACAGGATCATGGACAGGCCGGGGGGATATACAAGGATCATTAAAACAGGACAGCGCCTGGGCGACAACGCGGAAATGTGCATGATGGAACTGGTAGATTTTAACGATCTATATACCAAGGATACCGGCGAAAAGAAAGCTAAGACGAGAAGAAGCCGGAGATCCCGGTCTAAGAAATCGGAAGATGTACATACGGACGCAGCCGCCACAGCTGAAGTGACGGAAGTTGCGGAAAAAGAAGATGAAAAGACTGATGTGAAGGCTGCTGAAGAAAAAAAGACGGTGAAGACCCAGGAGAAGGCCAAACATGAAAAAAAAGAAGCCGGGAGTTCTAAAAAATCAAAACCCGATAAGCCCAAAGCCAAAGCATCCGATAAAAAAATTTCTTCCGGTAAGGAAAAAAAGGATAAAGGATCGAAAAAAGGTAAGAAGTAAATGGTCATCATTAATATTTCATGAAAAAGCCGGGTTATATTATCCGGCTTTTTTATTTACTACATTCCAGTTGGCGATAGAGTACGATAATAATTATTTTAGCAAAAACTTAACCTGACCTGAGGATGAAAGATGTCTTTATAAAGGAAGCGGTTCTTTTACTTGCCGACGGAAGCTGTTTTAAAGGCAAGGCAATTGGTAAAATCGGTACCACCGGCGGGGAAATCTGTTTTAATACAGGAATGACCGGATACCAGGAAATATATACGGACCCTT
Source organism: uncultured Roseivirgaceae bacterium (assembly GCA_964395765.1). Classification (GTDB taxonomy): domain Bacteria; phylum Bacteroidota; class Bacteroidia; order Cytophagales; family Cyclobacteriaceae; genus DATDPY01. Next base: position 5,515 of record CAYNCU010000086.1, read on the forward strand.
CTTATTACGGACAAATTATTGTCAATACAACCCCCCATATTGGGAATTATGGCACTCACAATGATGAAGTTGAGTCTGATTCACCGAAAATTGCAGGTATCGTGGTGAATGATTTTTCCGAATCCTATAGCCGTGCTACCGCCTCACTTTCACTACAGGAATATTTATTTAACAATGGTATTGTCGGGATAACCGATATTGATACCCGAGCCATTGTAAGACATATCCGGGATAAAGGAGCCATGAATGCCATAATATCATCGGAAATACTTGAAGTAGATAAATTATATGATGAATTGAAGAAAGTCCCTGATATGAACGGTCTGGAGCTTTCTTCCTTCGTAAGTACTGACCAGCCCTATTTTATTGGCGAGGAAAAGAGCCGTTTCAAGGTAGCTGTCCTGGATTTAGGAGTGAAGAAAAATATCCTTAAAAATCTATCCAGAAGAGGGTGTTACTGCCAGATATTTCCTGCCAGAACCTCTTTTGGTGAAATGGAAAAATGGAAGCCCGACGGATATTTTATTTCTAACGGCCCGGGTGACCCGGCTTCCATGGATTATGCAATAACGACTGTTAAAAAGATCCTGGACCAGAATAAACCTGTATTTGGAATTTGCCTTGGACACCAGCTACTCGCTCAGGCAGCAGGAATCCCTACCTATAAAATGCATCATGGGCACAGGGGCATCAACCACCCCGTAAAAAATCTTGAAACCGGCAAAAGTGAGGTTACTTCACAAAATCATGGTTTCGTGGTTGATTTGGATAAATTGTCCAATAACAAGAATGTTGTGATGACCCACGTGCACCTGAATGACGGAACACTTGCCGGACTGAAGCTTCTGGATAAAAAAGCATTTTCTGTACAATATCACCCTGAGGCATCTCCCGGCCCTCATGATTCAAATTATCTGTTCGATAACTTCTTGTCCTACATGGAAAACCCTTAAGTGCCGACCGGCGCCTGGTCCCTTTATGGTCAGTAATAAGGAGCGGCTTTGTCATAAATCATGTTAAAAACACGGCTTCCCGGCCTGTATCCCTTTTTAATTTATGCTTAATTTGCTATTTTGGTGTTCAAATTGAATCTTATGCTGAAAAGACTACCCGGCTTTATAAAGAATTTTTACTTTCTTACCGGGTTATTTTTCCTGATCTGGATGTTATTTATCGATTCCAATAATCTTATTACCCAATTCAGTAACCGGCATAAAGTCGCCGATCTGGAAAATCAAATGGATTTTTATACCCAGCAGATTAAGGTGGTAGAAAAAGACCGAAAAGAATTGCTGACCAACGATAAGATGCTGGAAAAATTTGCCCGGGAAAAATACTTTATGAAAAAACCTTCCGAAGACCTGTATATCCTGGTTCAGAAATAACATTTTTCCTTCCCTTATCGTTTTAATTATTAAATTCAGCAATATGCGAAAATGCTTGGTTCTGATATTTTTCCTTTTTTGTCAGGGCATGGCTATGGCCCAGGTTGATATTTCCTCGGGATCCAAAACACCATTCGGACAGCGTATTTATTTCGGGGGAAATTTCAGTTTTCAGTTTGGTTACGTGACTTACCTTGATGTTTCTCCCCTGGTCGGCTATATGATCAATAAAGACTTTTCAGCGGGAGTTGGAATTACCTACCGATACCTGCGCTATAAAGATATTAATTACAAAACCAATATTTACGGGGGCAGAATGTTTGTGAGACATAACCTTCCGATCCTGCCGATTCCGCTTTTTGTTTACAGCGAATATGAAGACCTTAACCTTGATGTTGCGGTATATAATGCCACACACACGGATTATACCATTTCCAGGCAATGGGTACCTTCGCTTTTTGTCGGTGGTGGACTTTTTCAACCCATCGGGAAAAGAGCGGGATTTACCATCATGGCATTGTATAATATAATTTATGACGATCAGCGATCCCCCTATAACAGCCCGCTTGTATTCAGGGTAGGGTTTACATTATAGATCTGAGATCAAAAATCAGAAATCAAAAATTCAACACTCAACGCTAAACGTTCCCTTTTTGATAGTGGAGTAATCAGGGTTATTAAAAAAAATTCACCCGGAAAATACCCGTGAATTGAATCTAAAAATCAATAGAGAATTTCTCCGCCAGGCTTTCAAGGTCATTGACAACCGACTCGTGAAGCGGAATTCCGTTTTTCCCCCTTTCGATTTCAGATTCCCTTTCCGGATCTCCCGGTATCAGGACTTTTTCATAGCCCTTTACGGTAGGCGCATTTCGAAATCTTTCGATCCACTGGTCCATATGTTTTTTAAATACTTCAGCGGGCCGGAAAGCATCAATGCGCATGGCGCCGAAAAAATGCCCCAAGCCGTTTCCGACGGAATTATCATCCAAGGGTAGAAAACTCACAAAGGGAGGCGCCCAAGGTCCGTAATTGGCGCCGGAAAAAACAGCAGAAAATATATCTACGATCGCTCCCAGGCAATAACCTTTGTGACTGCCATGTTCACGGTTGCTTCCGAGCGGGAGTAAAGCGCCGCCGTTTTTAAGCTCGTTGGCATCAGTGGAATCATCGCCATCCCTGGTCTGTACCCAGCCGGAAGGCGTGGGCTTGTTTTCACGCTGCAGTATTTCCAGCTTGCCGTTGGCAGCAGTGGCGGTGGCAAAATCAGCTACGAAAGGAGGCTGTTTTCCTGCCGGTATGGCAATCGCGATCGGGTTGGTTCCCAGTAACCTCTCTCTTGAAAAAGTGGGTGCAACCAGGGGGCTCGCATTGGTCATCGAAATCCCGATCATATCCTTTTTCACGGCAAGTAAGGAATGATACCCTGCAATTCCGAAATGATTGGAATTATTGACCGATACCCAACCGGTACCGTATTGTTTTGCTTTTTCAATGGCCGTCTTCATGGCTTTTGGTGCTACCACGAGCCCGAGTCCTTTATCGCCGTCCAATACGGCTGTGGTGGACGTCTCATGCTCCGTTTTTATTACAGGTTCAGGATTTATCCTTCCGGCCTCCCAAAGTCTTACATATCCTGACAACCTGGCTACACCGTGTGAATCAACTCCTCTCATATCGGCTGAAACAAGTACATCGGCTGCCTGAGCAGCATCTTCAGGAGAACATCCTATTTTTAGAAATACTTGTTGGCTGAATTCAAGTAACTCTTCATGTGTATAAATTTTCTTCATCGGGGTAAAAAATATGAAAATTAATTAGATTACAAGATGACAATCATTTGGATAATCCCGGAAACAACAGAACAAATGTATTCAGGCGCTTAATTTTTTTACCTGTTTTTTCTCAAGGGTTGAATATAAAATCCCTTCCTTCAATGAATAAACTGAAGTTTTTATTTTACTAAATCCGTATTTTGTCAGGATAAAATGGATCAGAGCGGCGGACATAACGATCATATCCACTCGCATTTCGATCATACCGGGAATCATAAGTCTCTCCTCGCGGTTCTTGCTCACAAGGTCTTGGTAAATTTCAAAAAATGAATTTACTGAAAGCGGGTACCCGGTGAGGGTAGGATTGCGGATAACATTCTCACGGCGATGGTAAATCTCGATCAGTGTATCGAACGTTCCGGAAGAACCAACCAACTGGGTTGGACGGTATTTTTCCAAAGCACTGATCAACGGTTTCAAAGCTTTATTCAGATATTTATTGAGCCTGGTTAAATCATTTTCATTGACCGGATCATGAACATGAAATTTATCGGTTAATCGTTGCGCGCCGATCTCAAAGCTTTTTTTCCAGAGAACAGTAAAGGAATTGCCGATAATAAATTCGACACTTCCGCCGCCGATATCCATGATCAGGCTGATAGGGTCCCCTAATTCAACAGCTTGCCTTACACCATAATAAATATATTGCGCCTCCTGTGCACCATTGATTACTTTTATGCTGATCCCGGTTTTTTCGAATATCTCCCTGATAAACACCGGGCCGTTGGTCGCTGTTCTGATCGCGCTGGTGGCGATGGCAATGATTTCATTTACATGGTAACGTTCAGCCAGGGTTTTAAATCGTATGACTGCGTCAATGGCTCTTTCTTTTGCGGCCCTTGTGATAATTTTCCGGTCGATCCCTCTCTCCCCGATTTTGACGGGAATTTTTTCTTTCAGAATAACCCGGTGACCCCGCTCGGAAATTTCGACGATTAACAGGTGAAACGTATTCGTTCCGAGATCCAGAATAGCAATTTTTTCCTGTTCCATATTCTTAAATAAACGGGCAAAGATACTATAAAAATCATATTTTATTCCTCATACCGGTAATTGTATGAATTTGCCCTATGCATTTGGTTAGTTAGGCTGAAGGGACTTTTTTAAGGCGAGGTAATCCTGATTTTCAGGGTAATATTTCAATAAGAGGTTGGCATAGGTGAGGGCCTTTTCACGATTCCCCTGGTCCCGGTTAATGGTAGTCAGGGCATATAATAATTGTTTACTATAGGGAGAAGATTTTAATGCGGCTTCCAGGATATCGATAGCTTTCCCGTACAGGCCTATAGAATATAAAGCTATTCCATAAGTATAACCGAATTGAGTATTTTCAGGGTCGAGTTTAAAGGCTGTTTCGAATTGCTGCAATGCACTTGTATGATCTCCTTTCCTGACGAGCAGGAGACCTAGTGCCTGGTGAACCCCTGCCATTTCGGGATTAGCATTTAAGCCTTCATTTAACACGAGTTCGCCTTGATTATCCCTGCCTTCCTTCCGGTAAAGATCTGCCAGGTTGATGTAACCATAGGGAAGGGAAGGACCAAGCGCAATGGCTCTTCTATAAGCGTCTTCCGCTTTGGAATCCTGATGCTCCCCGGAATACATTAAGCCGAGATTCAACCATGACGAAGGGAAATCGGCGTTAACCAGTTGCGATTGTTCATATTCCCCGGATACCTTACCCAGTAAATCGACGCCGGCCTGGAATTCGGGTTTAATTCCGGATTCGGATAATAGAGCGGCAGCATTGATTCTGATCAACCGGATTGTATCGTTGAGCAGGCGGGTCAGGTATTCTGATTTTTCCGGGGCTGGTAAAAGGTTGGCTGAAAGTAAGGCCCCATAGCGGATTAGGGGATCTCGATCGTCAAGCCCCTTTTCAATGGATGAAATAATATCGGGATTGGAATAATTTTTCAACAGCGATAAGGCTGTCGCTCTTACAATGGAAGCTGTTGAGGTGTCCGACGTAAGTTGTTCAAGGGCTCGCCGTTCATAGGGTGAGGCTTTTCTTGCACCGGCTATGATTTCACCATAATGGGTACCGTATTTTGCCGGGTCGCCATACCATTTCCGGAAGGCGTTATATGCCCATTGCACGGATTTATCCTTATGGCACTGGTTGCAGGCATTCGGAGTACCCAGCTTTAAACTTAAATCAGGGCGTGGAATCCTGAAACTGTGATCATACCGCGTGTCCACCACCATGTATTTTCTGGCCGGCATATGACACGACATGCATTGAGCACCTGCGGAACCGGCTTTATGAAAATGATGATTTTTACTTCCGTACTTTTCCGCGGAATGACAACGGTAGCAGAGCGCGTTTCCCAGTACCAAAACTTTTGTGCTGTGGGGATCATGACAATCCGTGCAAAATACACCGGCTTTATACATCTTGCTTTGAAGGAAGGAATCATATTCATAATCCTCGTCCTCTATCTGTCCATCCGGGTAATACAGGTTTTCATCCAGGAGGGCCGGGCTGTGCGTGTCAAGCAATGATTTCCCGTATGTATAATTATAACTGATCGTTCCCCTTCTTGAATGACATCTGGCGCAGGTTTCCAGCAGCTTATGACTGTCCCATTTTGTCGTTCTTACTGCAATAAAGGCTCCTTTAGGAATTACCCATGTTCCTTTAGATGAATCCGTGAATGACATGGCAAAGCCTTTATGCGGTAATTCCGGGGGGGTGCCTTTTTCTTTGGCTTCAGCCCAGAGCAAGTGAAGAGAAGCAGGCCCGTGACAGGCTTCGCAGGAGACATCGATTTCAGTCCACGAAGTATGATATGACTGGTTTTTGTAATCATAGTTCTTTTTTAGATCGGTGGAATGACATTCGGCGCACATGTGGTTCCAGTTCTGCATGATGCCAGTCCAGTAAAGAACGTCATTGGGGCGGATTTTTTCATTATTATAAATGTGAAACCAACGTTGTCCTCCTTGCGATTTCGGTCGACAGTCCCAGCAAATAGGCAGGCATTGGTAACGGCCGCCTGGGAATTCAATGAGGTATTGTTGCAGGGGATAATAACCAAATACATATTTGATCTTAAATTTTTTCATAACTCCTTTTTCCCCTTCTGTGTATACATAGTATTGATTTTCTTCCCTGAAAAACCTCGAAGTCACCCCAAAATGTGTAAAAGAAGTGTTATTAAAATTACCGAGGACCGTGGTACTATCGGCTATATCCATCGCTCTGTCATGATCCGATCCCGAAAATAAGGCATATTCTTTTTCGTGGCATCTTTTACATGACTGCCTCCCCACGTAAACGGCCTTTTGTCCTTTTAATGTTCTTGGGTTATTGCGGGCCAGAGATTCGGGTTTTTCAGGATGCGTGCAATTGTAAAGAATAGTGAGAAGGAAAACGAAGGAAAAAATTATTAAAAAAGTAAGTTTCAGGTTCTTTTTCACGAAAGGAAGCATGAAACAAATATAAAAAACCATTCATAATTTTCCCTTTCTATAACCTTTTTACATCGACATCGTATATATCGTTTTAATGCCGTTTGTACGGCTTTACAGGGCTGTATTGTTATTTGGACAGGAATTTAACATCGTAGGGAATGGAGATTACAGTGGGTATGGATAATAGAAATAAAATTCCCCAAATCCATGTAAAAATATTGTTTATAGTTGATTTTGAAATCATTAAATAAATAGTATATTATATAGAGAAATCAAACCCGGATGGGACATTTTATTGATAACATAAAGTTAATTAAGATTTCAGGTCGATTATTTCATTCTTTGAAATATGGGTTTGACTTTTGCATAAGTATTCATTTTTCATTTAAATTCTATCCCCGATGACAGCTAATGACAAAATTGAAAAAGCCTGCAAAGATGCACTGGCGCATTTCGAAAAATTAGGAGATGAAAAGTTTTACGATATCTGTTCCAAGTTGGAATATGTACTCGGAAGCTACGGTTTTGACAGGAACCCTATTGGCCTTTATGAGTATGCGTTGAAATCCGTTGAGATCCTGGAGAACTATAAAGAGCAGAATACAAAGAAGGTTCCTAAAAAATTAATCGATTCCATTCATAAGGCGATCAATGATTATTCAAAAGCCAATCAGAGATAATTGGTGATATTATCAAAATATTTAAAGCCGTTCCGGTACCGGGCGGCTTTTTTTTTAAAAAATCAGGGTAAATTCTGTTCCTTCTCCATATATTGATTTTACGGTAATGGTTCCGCTATGCAGTTTCATGATCTGCCGTGATAAGGGCAGGCCGATACCGGACCCGTCAGGTTTGGTAGTAAAGAAAGGTATAAAAATATTGTCGAGTTCATCTTCCTTAATACCTTCTCCGAAGTCCCGTACTTTGATAAAAATATGTTCATCATGCTGCGATGTTGAAATTTCGATTTTCTTTTTATCCGCAGAACAATTTTCAACTGCATCCATTGCATTTTTTACAAGATTGATCAGTACCTGCTCAATCATTTCCGGGTCGGCAAGGATATAAATGGTGGTATCGGTTTCGGTGATCGTAATATTAATTTGTTTTCTTTTCAATTCGGATCGAAACAATAATTCCGTTTTTACCAATAAGTCATGAACACCGGTATTAATAAACTCAGGAATGTTCAGGTTGGTAATGCTTTTGGTTGCCCCGACGAAATTTGATAGACCCTTGCTTCGTTCTTCTATCGTCCGGATCCCTTCCGACAATTCATGAAGATCGATCTCATTTCTTAAAATTTCTCCATCCTGACCGGATGAAACATTCAGGTATTCATTTAAACTCTGGAGAAGTACATTGGCCAGGGTAGCAATCGGAATAACAGAATTCATGATTTCATGATTGATCACCCTTACCAGTTTCTGCCATGCATCGATTTCCTTTTCCTCCAGTTCCCGGCGTACATCATGCAGGGTGATCACCTTCATGTATTGTTCATCCACCTTGATTTCGGTGGCCTGCAGGGAAAGCGGAATCATTTCCCCGTTCCGGATGAATTTAACCAGGCACTTTTTCCCGCTCCCAAGTGAATCAATGGCATTGAATAGCGAATCATCTATCTTTCTGAGTACCTCGAGCCGGTTTAAATAAGGCCGCTGCAAAAGTTTTCTGGTGGCTTCATTGTATAACAGGATCTCTCCCTTGTTATTGTAACTTATCAACCCCACATTGACCTGGTCAACGATTACGCGCAATAAATGATGCCTCGCTTCCATCTCCGAACGGATGTTCTTGAATTTCCGGATTACGTCATTCAGGAGCTGGGCCAGCCGGCGATCATGTTCATTCTGATTTTTCACCTGGAAATTCATGGTGAAATCGTTCTGGTTGACGGCGTCCAGGAAATAAATAAAGCGTTCTTTAAACTTTTCAAGGTAATGGATCAGTTCGATGATCAATACGATGGTAAGCAGGCTCAGCCAGAAAATCAGTGTCCATAGGGACGTTTTTAAAATAACGAAGACCAGGCCCATTAAGGCCGCATAGATCAGGACAATACGCGCGAGGATATTAATTCTGAAATTATGGAAAAAATATTTCCATGTTTTCATGACTGGATATTTATCCTGAACTTTCTGATTTTTCGGTAAAGGGTCGTTCTGCCGATACCCAGTTCTTCTGCGGCCTTTGAAAGATTGCCTGTATTTTTCTGAATGGCATTTAAGATCGTTTTCTTTTCAATGTCCATCATATTCACAGTATCTTCCGTTATTCGCGGAAACGGGTTGGTCATATCTTTTCCGGATAGAAAATCGGCGACCTTCAGTTCCTTGTCATGGGCCATGATCACCGCACGTTCCACGGCATGCCGTAATTCGCGGATATTCCCCGGCCAGGGATAATCCATTAGGGATTCCATGGTATCGAAACCTACAGAGACTTCATGCTTTTTATATTTTTTTGAATAGATGTTTAAAAAATGGCGGATTAACCCGGGGATATCCTGTGGTCTTCGCCGAAGCGGGGGAAGGTCAATAGATATTGTATTGATTCGATAGAGAAGATCCTGGCGGAATTGCCCTTTTTCGCTTTCTTTTTCAATGTCTTTATTGGTGGCACAGATCAGCCGGCAGTTGATTACTACCGGATCAGATGATCCAACTTTTTGAATCGTTTTGCTTTGAATGGCCGTAAGTAACTTGGCCTGGAGATTTAAATTCAGGTTTCCTATTTCATCCAGGAATAGGCTTCCTTTCTCAGCCATTTCAAAACGTCCGGTCCGGTTTTCCCTCGCGTCGGTAAATGCTCCTTTTACGTGCCCAAAAAGTTCAGACTCAAACAAAGATTCCGGAATGGCGGCCAGATCCACTTTGATAAAAGGATTCCAGGACCGGCTCGATTTACGGTGAATATTTCTTGCTACCAATTCCTTGCCCGTGCCGTTTTCGCCAAGGATAAGAATATTGGCATCGGTATTGGCAATTTTATCAATCGTTTCAATCACCGGTTTCATGACCGGATCTTTCCATATAAATTCGCCGAATTCCTTATCCATATCCCCTAAAAGGATTTCCTGGCTTGACTCCAGTTCCCTTACCTTTTTTTTCGACACGATAAGTTCGAATGCATTTTTTACTGTTGATAAAAGTTTTTCACGGCTCCATGGTTTCGTCAGGAAGTCCACCGCGCCCAGTTTCATCGAGGCTACTGCCACCTGAATATCGCCGTAGGCTGTATCCATGATGATATAGGCCTCAGGATTTATTTCATGCAGCTTCTGTAGCCACTTCAGGCCCTCTTCTCCCGACGTGGCCCCGCTGCGGAAATTCATATCGAGAATGATAATGTCATATTTTTCTTTTCCAATGCGTTCATAAGCCGTTACAGGGTTATTTTCCGTATCTAACTTCTTAAAATGATCTTTCAGGATCATCCGGGCTGTGTAAAGAACCCCCTGGTCGTCGTCGACTATCAATATTTTACCATTTTGTTGCATTGGCTGGGACAATAATTAGGGAAATTAGGAATCCTTCAATATCCATACAAGCAAGTGTTTCATTTTGATACATTATTTTAATAAAAATATCGATTATTTTGTCTATATGTCTTATAATCAGATAATTGTAAAATAGCAATTGATGGTATTTGGTTTTGGTTTTTTGATTCGCCTTTGCATCCCCCTGGTCTGACTTGTCTTTTCTAGATTCCAAATAGAAACGGTAATCCGATATTTTATTCCGGATATTTTGAAGAGTTAAATCAACTGGACGGACGATGATGTTATTGTTCCACCCTGAAACGCACATCCGTTTCATTCTGAAACAAGTTGAATTGGCAGTAATGAAAATTATTAATATATTACCTTGACATAGAGCATCTTATCAATCGCGGCACGGGTGTTGTAAAATGGATTAGAAATCAAAACACTGAATATGCTACAAAGCTTCTTTACAATCACCCTCCGAATCCTTTGGCGTAATAAGGTCAGCACCTTCGTGAACATCTTCAGCCTTACCGTAGGTATTGCTGTCTTTATTGTTATTATGCTATATGCCCATCATGAAACCGGTTATGACAAATTCAATATTAATTATAATCGAATCTATAGATTGGAAGCCGATGATTATGCAAAATTACCTCCGGCCATTGGAACGTATGTTAGAGACAAGATACCGGAAGTTATAAAAATTGCCAGCCTGGCTTTGGGAGGTAAAGATTATCTAACATTCAGTCCTGAAAATAATCCCGAAAATAAAAAAGTTGTGAAAGTCAATAATTTCTGGGCTGACAGTACCATCTTTGATGTTTTCACATTTCCTTTTTTAAGGGGAGATCCGGTTACAGCATTGAAGGATCCGTTTTCAATTGTTCTCACAGAAAGTACTTCACAGAAGTTATTCGGAAAAGAAGACCCGATGTTGAAAAATGTTGAAATACAAGGCAATCGCTTCCATGTTACCGGTATTATCAGGAATGTAAAACATTCTCATATT
>CAYNCU010000087.1:0-16472 GCA_964395765.1 uncultured Roseivirgaceae bacterium
GCTAAAATTAATAAATTAATCATCATTCTTTAAAAATTACAGGTTAATTACAAATCATGTTATTTACTTATTTTCCTGAAAATTAGTAACTTTAATTCTAATAACGATAGAATGGCTCATAAAGTTAGCATTTCTTTTAAAAAATGTCAAAAATAGGTAAAAATATTCGGAAAATACGCGTTGTCAAAAAGCTGAGCCAAGCTTCTTTCGCTCAAATATTTAACCTTGCCAGGCCCAGCGTCGGTGCCTACGAAGAAGGCAGGGCGGAGCCTAAGATAGAAACTGTACTTCTAATAGCACAATATTTCGGACTGTCGGTGGATACCTTATTGACAAGGGAATTAACGATTAATGATCTGTACCGTTTTGATTCCCTTAAACGTAAAAATTCATCCCCGCCGGACGAAAGAATTCAACCCCGTACCCCCCCGGTGGTTATGAATACCGCAGTGGTGTTAATAAACCGTCATATGGACTATATTGAAGGATTTGAAAATTATGATTTTATTGATTCTCTTCCCCGTTTTCATTTCCCGGGAATAAATACGCTTGAAGCCCGTGCGTTTGAAGTGGACGGCGATTCCATGTCATTTGAGAATAAAGGCATTATTGAAGGCGACCTGGCGATATGCGGAAACACTGTTGAAGATGGATCCGTTTTAAATGCAGGAGCCTTGTATGGCCTGGTTACCAAAAATCAAATCAATATACGCCGGTTAAAATCTTCCGGTAAAAAGCCGGTATTTCTATGTGATAATCCCGACTGGCCGTCGGAAGAATATAATCTGAAGGATTTACTGGAGATAAGGCCCATGTATGCGGTATATTCCCGGTCGTTGAATCCTCCGATCCATCTGAAAGACAGGATCGAAGAACTGGAGGACCGGTACCTGAAACTGGCTGCAAAGCTGGACAAGCTGATGCCGGACCACCCGGAATAAAAGAAAAATTTCATTATTAAGTTTATACCTTTTAGGTGAAAGCTGTGGGTTAATCTACTACCCCGGGGCAACGCCCCGAGGAATTCTTTAGTTTAGTATCATAAAATGGATCCAACCATTGATCCTGAAGTGACTTTCAATTAAATTGAATCCAAAATTTTTTACTATGACTTACCTTGCAGCAGAAAACCGTTATAAAATTATCTCTTACAACCGATGTGGAAAAAGTGGAATTCAACTCCCCCCGGTTTCCCTGGGACTATGGCACAATTTCGGCGGTGTGGACGTTTTCGAAACCGGCAGAAAGATTGTACTGACTGCCTTCGACAACGGTATTACCCATTTCGACCTGGCCAATAATTACGGGCCTCCTTATGGTTCCGCAGAGGAAAATTTCGGTAAAATATTGAAAAAAGACCTGCTTCCTTACAGGGATGAACTGATCATTTCAACCAAAGCCGGTTACGATATGTGGCCGGGCCCTTACGGGGAATGGGGTTCGAAAAAATACCTTATTGCCAGCCTGAACCAGAGCCTGAAAAGAATGGGCCTTGAATATGTCGATATTTTTTATTCCCATCGTCCTGACCCCGATACCCCGTTTGAAGAAACAATGCAGGCCCTGGAACAGGCGGTCAGGCAGGGCAAGGCGCTCTATGTGGGCTTGTCCAATTATTCCGCCGAACAAACCCGGGAAGCCGTTGCCATCCTGGAATCGCTTGGGATCCGGTGCCTGATACACCAGCCCAAATATTCGATGCTGGTCCGGTGGGTTGAAGAAGGCCTGCTGGATGTTTTGGAAGAAAAAGGTATCGGATGCATTCCTTTTTCACCCCTGGCGCAGGGATTGCTAACCGACCGGTATTTAAAAGGAATTCCCGATGACTCCAGGGCAGGGAAACCGCACGGTTACCTGAAGAAAAAAGAAATAACTCCTGATGTGATGGAAAAAATCAAGGCATTGAATGTCATCGCCGGGAAACGGAACCAAAGTCTGGCACAGATGGCCCTTGCCTGGTTGCTCAAAGATAAAAGGGTTACGTCTGTATTGATCGGGGCAAGTTCGGTTGAACAATTAATGAATAATCTTCACACCCTTGACAACCTGGAATTCTCGAAACAGGAATTGGGGGAAATTGATAAAGTGATTAGATGAGGGAGTGACGAGGTGACTGAGTGATGTTGTGAATATATAATAAAGTGGAAATAGTTGAGCTAAAGGATAAGATACCGGGGTTTTCTGCGGATTTTTATGAAGACCTGTTGAAATACGGAAAGGTCATGTCTTTTCCTGCCAGCCAGTCCATCCTGAAAGAAGGGGCATATGTAAATGTGATCCCTATTGTTCTAGGCGGAATATTAAAAGTCACCAAAAAAGAAGAAGACAAGGAAATTCTCCTTTATTATATTGAGAAGGGGCAAAGTTGTGTTATGTCCTTTTCGGCTTGCATTACCAATACGCAAAGTAAAATTTTTGCCTCTACAGAAGAGGATTCTGAGCTACTGCTTCTTCCTTCCGATAAATTGATGCTTTTAGTCAGTAAGTATCCTTCATTTGCCAATTATTTCTTCTCACTTTACCAGGAAAGGTATGAAGACCTGATCAATTCGATTGATTTGCTTGTTTTCAAAAAGTTTGATGAAAGATTGTTGCGGTATTTAAAAGAGAAAAGCAAGATATCAGGCAATAACAGTCTGCGTGTCACTCACCAGGAAATCGCGAATGACACCGGAACCTTACGGGAAGTTGTTTCCCGAACGCTCAAAAAACTGGAAAAGGATGGGTTCCTTGTCGTGACCCGGAATGAAATTAAGATTCTGTAACAATTGTTACTGACATCGAAGTCCCAATGCTATTCCTTTACAGAAAAAATAAAAATCATGAAAAAGAACATTGGATCCATTGACAAAATTATCAGGGTATTTGTCGCCCTCGTATTAGGTGCCCTCTATTTTACCGGTACGGTTTCAGGAATTGCAGGTATTATTTTTTTATTAGTGGCCGGTGTTTTCCTGATAACCTCGGTGGCCAGCTGGTGCCCGATTTATTCCTCATTCGGTTTATCGACATTTAAGTCCAAAGCACAAAAGACCAATAACTAAAAAAATTTCGCCAGAGAGGATATCTCCCGCAGATAGCGCAGATAAACGCAACGTTTTCTGCAACGGTCAGCGCAATCTGCGGGAATATTAAATTATTACAAGAAAACTAATTTTCATTTATTCATACCTATACTCAAAAGGGTCCTTCCTTAAAAAGTCCGGATTATAGATCGACTCGCTTTCCAATTCCTGGGTCCAGCCCCGGTAAAAACCAAGCCTGTAATACTCATCCAGCACTTCTTCATATTCTTCCCTGGTAATGGTACGTTGCAATTCCGGGAAACGGGATAATCCGGGAACCGGGTGATATTGAGACATAAGAGAAATATTTACCGAAGGAGATATCTCTTCGGCAATTAATTTTAAGCATGCTTTGCTGTTTTCCACATGTCCGGGAAGGATCAGATGGCGAATGATTACACCGGATTCTACCAGGCCGTCATCGTTCAGCGTAACGGATGTTCCCCTTTGCCGGACCATCTCACGAATTGCTTTTAATGCCTTTTCCGGATAATCTTTAATTCCCGACAACGTCATTCCCAGGACAGCGTTGGAATACTTAAAATCAGGAAGAAATACATCGATTTTATTTTCAAAAATCCTTAATGTTCTTACTCGGTCATAACCGTTGGTATTCCATACGTAGATCGGTTTTCTGCCTGATGCATGCAAGGAATCAATAATATCCATAACCTGATCTGCCATATGGGATGGCGACACAAATCCTACCGAAGGAACTCCGGTATCGAGAATTGAAATAATTTTGTCAGTTAGTTCCTCAAGTCTTATAGGGAAATTTTTTTCGACATTCCTGCTGATCTGATAGTTCTGACAGTAGATACATTGCAGGTTACAATGGGAAAAAAATATATTGCAAATTCCTTTGGTTCCTGAAATTACAGGTTCTTCGCCATGATGAATGACAATAGATGAAATATTATAATTTCTATCGGAATTACAAATTCCTAAATCATTTTCCTCTCTTCTCGCGCCGCACAGATGCGGGCAGTTTATGCAAAGATTTGAATCGCCGTTCATAGAATTTATATAGTAAAATTATCGGGTGGTCATCAGATAAAATATGAGCTATATCAATCGCTTAATCCCCATTTTGCATGGCCTCCCCTCCTCCCCAACCCGCTCCCAATGGTCAGTGGCCGACAAACCATTGATTACCCGGATTCATTTTTTTTCATCTCCCGGAAACAGCGTTTACACTTTTTATTTTGAGGAGTTATTGACTAAATTGTTCCTGTTGGGCTAAAATTAAGTATAAATGAACATCAAAACAGCGCTTGTCACAGGTGCCAGCGGGGCCATAGGAAAAGCAATTGCGCGACAGATTGCACAACAAGGCTACAAGGTCACCTTGATGGGCCGGGATGAAGAAAGGGCAAAAAGAAATGCAGAAGAAATAAAAACAGCAACGGGGAACCCGGAGATATTCTACGTCATTGCGGATGTATCCGATAAATCCCGGGTTTTTAATCTTGCGGCCGCATGGGAAGGAACCTTGCATGTATTGGTCAATAATGCCGCTGTAACACCACGATCTTTACAATTTACCCATGATAAAATTGAAGTGCAGTGGGCCACCAATGTATTGGGTTATTTCTGGATGATTAAAGCATTTACCGAAATACTAAAAAAATCAGCTCCTTCGAGAATCATCAATGTTGCCAGTTACTGGGCGGGAGGGCTGGACCTGGAGGATCCGGAATTCAGAAAAAGAAAATACAATAATGATGTTGCTTACCGTCAGTCCAAACAAGCGAACAGGATGCTGACCGTAGCATTTGCAGAACAATTGATTAAGGACCAAATATTCGTCAACGCCTGCCACCCGGGCGACGTGAATTCCAAGCTGAGTAACAACCTGGGGTTCGGAGGAAGTGAATCGCCTGACGCCGGCGCAAAAACTCCCGCCTGGCTAGCCACCGGGGAAGAAGGCGGAAAAGTTACCGGAAAATATTTTGAACACATGCGGGAAACTAACTGCCAGTTCAGCAGGGATACAAAGAATATTAATAAGCTTTATTTACTTTGTGATCAGTATTGATCGCCGAAATTTTTTATGAATTTGCATTTTAATAAATTGTTGTATATCAGTTTATAAACTATATACGTTTAATTTAGAGTTCCCTTTGGGCAACCATTATTTCATTTCAATGTATTTTAAAAAGCTATTATTTTTAATATCCTCGGTACTAACCGTTACTACCCTGAAGGCACAAAATACCCAGAATGTACAATATTCTTTCATCAATCTTGGTCTTGTTCCGGGCCTCAGTACTGCCGGACCTGATCCGGGGAATTACTATCATAATATTTCGTTGAATCTTTTCACGGGGTATTCAAGAGGCACCTATTGGTTCGAAATCTCCGGCATTTCATCCGAAAATATTGACCGTACCTACGGCTTCCAGTTTTCCGGGCTTGCCAACCTGACCGGGGTGAATCTTTTCCAGGGTGTGAAGCCTAAGGACATTCAAAAAGAAATTTACAACGGCAATTATGCAACTCTCAACGGTTTACAGTTTTCAAGCCTGATCAATTATATCCGCGGGGGTGGTTCCGGCGGTCAGATGACAGCGGGTATAAATGTTGTGCAGGAAATGATGACCGGTGTACAAATCTCAGGGCTTTCGAATTATTCAAGTATTGAAATGACCGGCGCCCAGCTATCCCTCATCAGCAATATTTCCAGCGGATCCACCCTGGGTGTTCAGGCCGGAGGACTTTTGAATTATACTAAAAATGAACTGGCAGGATTCCAGTTAGGCGCTATTAACCTGGCCGATAATATGCAAGGGAAAAACAGCCTGAGTGACGACCACTCTACAGGCTTCCAGATCGGTATTTTTAATCGTGCCAAAGTAATGAACGGATTACAAGCCGGCGTGATCAATGTGGCCGGGAATTGCAGGGGAACCCAAATCGGACTGGTCAATTTTTATTCCGCATCGTATAAGGCAGGAAAGCGTTATGGAACAGCCATAGGCCTTCTCAATTTTGGCTTGAATGCTTCTTTCAGATATTATTATGATGAAACTTTCCCGTTTAATATTGCCCTGGGTACCGGTAACAGTAAAAATTCAGCTATCCTGGAAAGAATGAAAACCAAGTACGTTATGAATCAGTTCCTGTACCGGAAATCTTCCATCGGGAAATCGGACTATCATGCTTTCGGATGGCTATTTGAAGAACAGCTTTATCATCATACCCCGGATCCCAAAGATCCCTATGAGGAATTCTATTTCTACAGCGGGGGAATCGGTTTATCCAATGTATTTTACAAAAGCGAAGATCCAGGTCTTAATTTACTGGCGGAGCTGAATATCACCGGTGGTTCCCGCATATCGACGAAAATCCCCGGGATCTATATTATCGGCTTTATCGATCTGAATTATTATTATAACAATAATGGAAAATCACTGGCCCCGGAAAAATTTTCGAGAAGTTTTAATGAGGAGGGCGCCACAAGGATCCGCGAAATGTGGCCGGGATACGGGATAGGGATACAAATTAAATAAGAATTTTATTCGTTTTGAATTTGTGTCCTGATGTAATAACTCTGTATTTAGATTTTAAAAAAATAATAGAAATATCTTTAATAAAAATCGGTAATTCAAAAGGATTCAGATTGGCTAAGTTAATTCCAGACCCATACAATATTAAAGATAAGGTTGAATTGATCTTTGAAAAAGGTCAGATAATCCTTCGTCCGGTAAACCAGCCAGGAAAAGGGTGGGATAAGTCCTTTAAAAAAATGCATGAAAACCAGCAGGACAACCTGTTGATGGACGATGTCTTTGAAGATGAGAACTTTGAAGAATGGAATTAAATCAGTACGATATTGTATTGGTAATACCTCGATCCTACTATTGGAAGTGAAATAAAAAAAAACAGACCCTATCTTATCATTTCTCCCAAAGAAATTAATTATAACCTAAGAACCATTACAATTGCTCCCATAACAACTAGCGGTAAAAACTATCCGACAAGAATAAGAGTAAAACACAATAATAAGGAGGGAAGGGTAGCATTGGATCAGATCAGAACTATTGATAAATCAAGAATAATTAAAGTGCTGGGGAAAATTACAAATGTTGAAATCAAAAATTGTAAATCTGTCATTAAAGAAACTTTTGTAGATTAAATTTTATAAACCCGGCCAATTAATAAAACCTTTCGAACTTCTCGATCTTCCTGTAGGGTTGCACAAAGAAATTATAAACCACTTCATTGAATTTATTCTTGTACCGGATGGGTGTCGAATGGCCCGAATCGGGTAATATCCACAAATAGGATTTGGGGATCGATTGGGCGATCAGTAGGGTATGTTGTGGAAGGATAACATCATGGTCTCCTCCGATCACCAGTGCCGGGCATTTTATTGTTTTTAATTGTTGAATGCTTATATGCGGTTCGTAAGATAGCAGGTGAGCCAGTTTTCGTTCATTTTTAACCTCTGGCGTGGATGGTTCTCTAGCCAGGGAATCGTTTAAATTCATCGCCCAGTGATAGATAAAAGGATCAACGGCAGTGGTATCAGGCCATAAATTAGCGCCGGTCACCGCAAGCTTTTTCACTTTATCGGGATGCCGGATAGCCAGTAATAAACCGTTAATCCCTCCGTCACTCCAGCCTATCACATAACAGGAATCCAGCCCGAGTTTATCAAGCAAGGCATTAAGGTCATCCGTCATCATTTCGTAGCTCAACGAATCGCTGTTATCGATCGATCTCCCCTGGGCACGGCTGTCGGCAATAATGACGTGATAATGCTGAGCAAAAAAAGGAATCTGGTTTACGAAATTATTGATGGAACCGCCGTTACCGTGAATGATCAATAATGGTTCTCCCTGCCCATAGGTTTCATAATACATATTGAATCCGCGGATGTGGATAAATTTCCCGGCTTTGTCGTTTCGTCCGAAATGCGCAGAGTCATAGGCGGTTAATGGATTTGTCTGACCACAAGCAAGATAAGGGATAGATAATAACAAAATAATTGCGAATTGGATAGATGACTTTTTCATATGATCAGGCTACATTAAAAACTGAATTTGTTCAAATATAGAGTGAGTGTGTACAGCATGTTTAATTTACATATTTTAAATTAAAGGCTAATAAAATGAAGGAATAGTACATTAAGAATCAATTATTAATTGTACAAAGAGCAGTTGGGAGTCCCGATTTACATATTTCAACTAAGATTCAATTGGCAATGCAGGAATTCATTAAAATCTTATAACTCTAGCAACATTACATGCCGTTTCGAGCCGGCCATTTTTACAAACCTGAATCCCAATTTTTCAAATACCGGAACGAAACCCATAAAACGATAACTATGTGAATCGGAAGATACAGGATAGGCCTCCAGGTATCCGGCACCATTCTTACTCGCATAATCACTCGCCTTTTCAATTAACAATTTACTGATCCCCTTGCCACGATATTCTCTTTTTATGAAAAAGCATACCAATGACCATACATTATCGATGGTTTCATCGCCCCCTAATGCCTTGTAGGTATTGCGCGGTGCGACTGAACACCATGCCACCGGTTCTTTTCCGGAATAAGCAAGCAATCCTATAGGCACTTTCTTTTTAACAGATTCATGCATTTGGTTTTTTCTCCATTGCTTGTCACTATTACTTCTTTTTATATGCCAGACCATGCACCAGCAGTGGTGAGGGCTACCCTCGCTTTCAAATAATTTTTCAAAATCATTCCAGGTAGAATTATCAACAGGCTTAACAGTATAATTTTTCAACGCAGGCATGGAATTTTATTTATGCGTAATCACACTTCCATCCTTATTAAGTACAAGGAAGGG
Source organism: uncultured Roseivirgaceae bacterium (assembly GCA_964395765.1). Taxonomy (GTDB): domain Bacteria; phylum Bacteroidota; class Bacteroidia; order Cytophagales; family Cyclobacteriaceae; genus DATDPY01. Next base: position 8,887 of record CAYNCU010000087.1, read on the forward strand.
GTTATAAGCCAATTCCCACAGATTGTGTTCAATATCTTCTATATACCCTGAATATCCTCCCCAGAATGCTTTTTGGGGTTCTTTAATTATATTCACTCCTTTTGAACGGAGTTCCCGGAAAGCATCATTAACTTCCTCTTCGGAATTTAAATTAATAGAAAGCGTAAAACCTTTAAAACCGGACCGGTCGCCAGGTACACTTGCATCTTTGGCCAGTTCTCCTGCCGGGAAGAGGGAAAGAATAAATCCGTTCAGTTTGAAAAAAACAATATCCTTGCTGTCATTCAGCGGTTGCCAGTTGAATTTATCCACATAAAACTGTCTGACCTTGTCAAGATCATTCACTCCAATGGTAATGAAATGCGTTAATTGTTTCATAAAATATTATTTACAAATTTCAATATAATAATTTAATTATTATCCTTAATTTCAATTTCCCCCAATTGATACCATCCGTCGATTTGCCTGCCTTCATTAGCCAGCCTGACGACCGGCCTTAAAAGATTCTGGTCAATGATAGCAACCTGAACCGCATAAATTCCAGCGGGTATTTCCGATGAAATAGTTACCGAATCGTCATAAACAATATCACCCGGTAACCATTTTCTGATATCAGCATCGGTCAGAAAATGTTTTTCCATCGAACCTGATTTAAGCCGAAGGGCCAGTGCAAAATTTTTATAGCACGGGGCCACCCCTTTATTTTCCCACCAGGATTGAAAATCAAGGGTTCCGTTTTGGTATACCTCTTTAGGGTAGGCAAATCTTCGCAAAGCCAACCGGTATCCCATGCTTTTCAGCCAGTCGTTGACAAGATCCTGCCATTCGGCAGGAACCGGTGAGGATTTTGCATTAAATGAAGAGATATGCCATTTAAGCGCCTGGTCAAAAATATATTTTACCTGGTCTTTTGTGTAATGCTGCTCATTTTTCCAGGAGGATAAGGTACCGCATATTTCAAAACTCACCGGCGAATGTTTCCAGTCATCCTGAATATTTTCCGCGATAATCTCGATCGGGTAAAAATCGAGCATGTGCGACCACCCGTTTTGTTCTTTCGCCCAAAAGCCCAGGTCGCCCAGACAATCGGCGCGCCATCCCACCGGAATTTGTGAATCGGCGTATTCATTGGTTTCCCGGTCCATCATCAACGCAATCAAAGGTGTTTTTCTGAATGAATCGGTGTAAGCATTAACCAATGCCTTCCGTGTATTATCACTTAATAATTCAGAACCTGCTCCTTCACCCCAGGCACCCACGATGGAAAGGTCGACCGATTCAAGGTTTGGGTTGCCGTCATATCTTTTCCCAAGTTCTCGGATAAATCCCCCGAAGTATTCCGCGTAGCGTGGATCTTCCGGATCGACCACCCATTTATTTACGGGATTATTATACTTCCAGTCTTTATCCGGGCCCACCATTTTCCGGTACCAGGAGGGCACATCGCGGTCATCATCTGTACCATAAGGCGCAACCCTGAGCATCAAGGTCTGATGCCTGGACGCGGCTGAGTCCAGGGCCCGGTCAAGCATATTCCAGGCATAAACTCCCTTTTCAGGTTCCAGGAATTTCCAGTAAACACGCCAGTAAGCAATACTCGTCATCGGATAATTTTTGTTGGAAAGATTACCAGTAAATTTCTGATACCGGATTGGGAATCCTTCCGTCCAGCCGCTGCCTTCATTCAGCGAGTCGCCATTGAACCGTTGAAAAGTCATGAATCCGATTCCGGGATTGGTAAGTATCTCATCAACAACTTTGGGTTTAATAACGTATATATTGTCCGGGTTTTGTGAAAAAGAAACGAACGGTAAATTCATTAATAATATTAAAACCCGATTCCTGATCCTTACCATGAATGTTTTCATTACTATTTATTTTAAAATAATCCTCATCCGGTTACCTGATGTGGATCATAAATTAAATAAATATTTCCGGCTTTCTTTATTAAAGAATAATGTCCCTTTATAAAATTTTTGTATTTTACTTTTTATTCAGAATATCAAGCTTTGAAAAATTTAATTTCAATAATTGTTTTAATCCTTCTGTTGTTCAGTTGCCGGGAGAGATCTTATTTTACGGTTGAAGTTAACAATCCTTCCAGCCGGCCTAATACTGTGTTTCAATCTTATGAGGACCTGTCATCGCCCAAATTCAAACACCTGATAGAAAAGTACAGGCTGGATACCGTTTTTCATGGGGAAAAGGACGAGTTCAAAAGGATTCTTTTGCTTCGTCATTGGATCAAATCCGTAATAGCCATCAATGATTACGGCGATCCGTATCCTGGCGGCGGATATGCCGAAGGAATCCTGGATGCCGCTTTAAAAGGGCAGGGATTTAACTGTGGTCACTTTATGATCGTACAAAATGCCGTGATGAATGCCTTCGGGTACGTTACAAGAACACTTGGTGCGGGGCCGGGTGTTAAAGGGGGGCCGGATGGGCACCACGGCACCAATGAAATCTGGCTTAATCAATATCATAAATGGTTTTTATCTGACGCCAAATACGATCATCATTTCGAAAAAAACGGAATTCCTTTGTCAGCGCTGGAGGTAAGAGAGGAATACCTGAAAAACAAGGCCGCCGATATCGTTGTTGTGAAAGGCCCGGAAAGAACACCTATTAATGTGGATCCTGAAAACGGAATCTCTAAGGAACAATATGCACAAACCTTTACCTGGATTGAATGGCATGGCTATAGCAACCGCTTTACAGTCTGGCCGGACTACCAGGAATTACTGATCATGTTTAACGATCAATTTTTCAAAACGCACACGTGGATCTGGGACGGCAAACCCCACTGGGCCTATGCTAAACCGGAATTTATGAAACTGGTCGATAATAGCGATTCCATTTACTGGACGCCAAATATGATTACTTCCACGGTTAAGATTGACGGTCATAAGGCAGCTATCAAATTAAAATCGACAATGCCTAATCTGGAAGAATACCAAATGAAAATGCTTCCTGATGGGGAATGGGTTAAGACGGCAGATTCATTGCAATTGGATCTCACACAGAAAAATTACGAACTTGCGTTTCGTGCTGTAAATCTTGCAGATGTGGCCGGCCCTGAATACAAGGTATGGATTGACAGCCATTGAAAAACACTTCGATAAGAAACATTATTCCAATCTGTATAAATATAATATTCCGATGGCCGACATTTTTCCTCAACGATTTACTCCTCTTATTTTTCTCATACTATTTTTCATTTACGGATGTAAACAAAATATCGAAATTTCATATAGCCGAACCGACACGCCGTCAACGGCTGCGGTTTATAAAGTGATTGGCCCCGGCGGAGGCGGAGGTATATTTAAACCGGTAATAAGTCCGTTTAACGAAAACCTGGTAATGGTCCATTGCGACATGACAGGCGCGTATATATCCCACGATGGCGGCCTTAGCTGGAAAATAAAAAACCTCTGGAATGTTTCCGATGATTACGTTTTCGATCCTCTTGATTCCGGCATCATTTACCTTGCCACCCGTGGTTTCAGCCACAGCGAAGACAGGGGGTCGGGGATCAGTATGCTGCTAAAGTCTGAAGACCAGGGAAATAAATGGAAAATCATTTACCCCGACATTAATAAGATTAAACTTCAAACCGATCATCTTCAGAATACAAGTCTTATGCCCTCACAGCTTATCGATGGCGCCATCGATGGAAATATCGACAAAATCGCTGTCGACCCTTCAAATAATAAGAAAATATATCTGGGCTTATCACGGTTAAAAAATTATATGGCGCCCGGTGCCGGCGAATTCGTGAAAAATGAGGTCATGATTCTTGTTTCAAGCAACGGAGGAATATCATGGAAAAATTATAAAAATATTCCCGGCCAAACCGTAAAACTTATTATTCCCGGCCATCCTATAAATCAGCCCGGCAAGGTTATCGTGATAACGGAAAGTTCAATTGTGCTGATAGATGAAAACTCGTCTAAGGTTAAAGTGTATGCATTGCCGGTCGACAACCTGATCACTGCAGCCGGCGGAAAATCAGGTAACAATTTCCTGATTTATATACAGGCGAAATACGAGGAAGAAAATAATTCAGGGGGAATGTACCTCTCAAGAGACCTTGGAAGAACCTGGACACAAATCAATAAGGGTCTGTTTTCCGGAATATCGCGCGACCATTCACCCTCATTTAATGAAGGCCTGGCAGTTTGTGAAACCAGGGCGAAGATCGCTTACCTGTCGGTAACCAACCCGGTCAGTAAAAGTGATGGAACCACAACGGAAATTTACAGTATATATAAAACCACAGATGCCGGGAATAGCTGGAAACCTGTTCTTTTATCATCGAGCCCTGACGGGTATATAACTAAAAATTTCAAAGGCTCCTGGATGGAACAAAGTTATGATCCGGGTTGGGGTGGAAGCCCCATCAACCTCGGAGTAGCCCCGCGGAACCCGGATATATGTTATGCCGGTGACAACGGAAGGTGTTATAAAACAACAGATGGTGGAAAATCCTGGGAACAGGTATACAGTAAAAACCTTCCGGACGGATCCTATACCACCCGTGGCCTGGATGTCACTACCTGTTATGGTGTTCACTTCGATCCTTTCAATCCCGAGCATCTCTTTATATGTTATACTGACATCGGGTTGTTTCATTCCTTTAACGGAGGCAAAAGCTGGTTTCATTCCATAACCGGTGTACCGCGTGACTGGCAAAATACATGTTATGATCTTGCATTTGATCCACAGGTAAGCGGCAAAATCTGGTCGGTCTGGGCGACTGCCCACGATTTGCCACGTGAAAAAATGTTCGGTGACGAGGGATTCGGCGATTATAACGGGGGAGTTGTCGTTTCAACCGATAATGGCCACACCTGGAAAAAATGTAATCATGGATTATCTGAAAACTCCATCTGTACAAATATTCTGATCGATCTGACCAGCCCGGTAGAATCACGGATGCTTTATGTAAGTGTATTTGACAAAGGAATTTATAAAACAACGGAGGATGGCAATAGCTGGAAACAAGCAAATACCGGGTTAGGAAAAAATTTATTTGCCTGGGAATTACGGCAAAATTCCAGGGGACGATTATTCGCTTTGTTTTCCAGGGGTAAACGTAACGGACAGACTGTTGACGGTGAAATTTATTTCAGCGATGATAAATCAAAAACATGGCATCTTTTGCCGCTTCCTGACCGTGTGAACGGGCCGCATGATCTGCTGATCGATCCTGTTGATCCGGAAGTTATGTACGTAAGTTGCTGGCCTCGTTCCGTAAATGGAATAGATTCTCGCGGAGGCGTTATAAAAACCGGCGATGGTGGAAAAACCTGGAAGCAGGTGTTTGATGAAAGAGTTCGTGTAAATTCAGCCGGAATTGACCCTGAAAATCAAAATATAATTTACATCAATACTTTTCAGAATGCAGCCTACCGGAGCGATGATGCCGGGGCTTCCTGGCAAAGGATAGAAGGCTACCGGTTTAAATGGGGGCAAAGAGCAATTCCCGATATACATCATCCCGGAATGCTTTACCTGACCACCTATGGGGGGAGTGTGTTTTACGGTCCGGCGAAAGGTATACCCGGTGCTTCAGATGATATTGTGAATATGCCGGAAAAGTGGTGGTAATTAAATTTAATTATCCTTTCACCTTACTTTTGAAGTAATAGTAATTGCTAACGGGGCCGAAAAATCCGATTCCTTGAAATAATAGTTTACACAGCTTGCCTTGTAATTATATTCCGCATTGTAGGTTACGGCAGAATCGATATAAGAATTCCGGTCATTATAAATTTCAGTGATCAAAGAATCATTTCTGAAGATCCGGGTATACCATATATTATTATCTTCCTTACCGGAAACGGAAGGAAATTTCCAAGCGAGGTTCACCCGGCCGCTATTGGTTAACGTACCCGAAAAATCCTGTAAGGTATCAGGTTTTTGATGAATGGATCCTCTCCTTTGTGCCAATAGCCACGTCTGGAGAGTAGTTTCCTTTTGTGCATAATCCCAGGCATTATGCCCAACCCCTGGGTATTCTGTATATCGGACCTGGGTTCCTCCTGCATCAAGAATTGCATGATACATATTTCGCGCACCCTGGACCGGGACAACCGGGTCATCGGATCCGTGAAAGATCCAAAGGGGAATATCAGCCAGGATGGAGGCAATCGCAGGATTACCGTTACCGCATTCCACATAGGCCGCCGCAAATAAATCCGGGTTTTTCTGAATTGCGCCATAAGTACCATAACCTCCCATGGAAATCCCGTAAATATAAATCCTGTTTCGGTCGATGTTCAGCGCCTGGTTAACCAGTTCCATCATTTCATAGGTTTTTTCCATCATAGGGCTTGTGCGAGGATCCCAGCTGTCGCCCCAGCCGTAAATTTCAGATGCAGGACATTTAGGCGTCAGTACAATACAAGGATCGGATGATACAATCGGTTCATTATACCATTCAAGATCCCATGTGGTTGTATCGGAATAGCCGTGAAGAAAAATAATCAGAGGGAATTTTTTATCAGAGGTATAGGACGGAGGAACGAACAACCCGCTCCGGAAACTATCAAGATACCAATCCTTATATCCCCTCTGGTGTGACATTTCCGATAAACGCGGATCAACATTTTCCCTGGAATGACAGCTTGTAATTAACGCCAAACCTATGGCAATTAAAATCATTGACGACAGGCCGAATGAAGGTTTCATAAGGGTGAAAAGTTAAAATATTCCCATTTATGAATTAAAGCCATACAGTTACCTGAACTATAAAACGTAATCAAAAATTAATCGGTTTAAACAATAAATAACATTTTGTTATTAACGGCCCCTGTATTTCCGTAATCTCATTGGTTTCCTTAAGATTAATCATTTTTTTTCACCCCACCGAAAAGTGCCAATTCAAAAATTTTAAAATAACAATCGACATGATCAAAACCGATTTCCCTTAACCATTCGCATTGTTTTTCCACAGGCATAAGTATATTCAATTCTTTATCTCCACGGTTCTCATACTCCGATTGAACCATTTCCCGTGATTTCGAATCCTTATGATATTCAGCCAGGGAGTCGATAAAAATTCCGTCATGGACTTTTTCCAGCCTCGGAGTCGCCGACAAAACATGTTCGAGATTAAGGAACAGTCCTCCTTTTTTCAAAATATAGTGAATCCTTCCGTACAATATTTTTTTATCCTCATCCGGTAGATGATGAATGGAATAACCCGAAAGTACAAGATCAAAAGGTTTATCTTCTTTTATTTTTTCAAGCCATTGGCCCTTACTGTAATCCTCCGCTATCACCCTGGAATTATATTTTATTTTCTTCCTCAGTGCATTGAGCATAGGTTGGGAATAATCCAGGTAAAGGCCGGAAGCATCAGGATATTGATCGTGGATATACCTGCCAAGAACTCCGTCGCCGCATCCCAGGTCAATAAAATTATGCAGGCCGGGGCAGAATTCTTTGACCAGCCTTAAAATGATCTCAAGCTGAGTCTCTGCAAGGGGAATAGCCCCCCTGACTCCTGTCAGGAATCTTCCGGCAATTTCAGCATTCCTCCAGTCATTCATAATGATCGGTTTATTTTAAAAGGTTGT
>CAYNCU010000088.1:0-16466 GCA_964395765.1 uncultured Roseivirgaceae bacterium
CGTTGGGGTGCCATTCGGATCGGCAACAAATCTTTTCCGGTTGGCTGCCGAAGAATAATTACTGTAAATATTGCCGGATAAGGACAAGGTCGGCATCATGCTTCCCCTGGCTATTTTAATCTGGAATTGTGATGCCTCAACAGTCATATCGGCACTTTTAACCTGGGGCATGATATTTTCAGCCGTATTGTAAATGCTGTCAGGAGGTAATAAATCCGGGACAATGTTGGCGGCACTTAAATCGGGTATTTTCACATCAAAGGGTTGATTGGAGGGAATAAGTAATGCCTGTTTCAATTGAAGCCTGGCCAGCCGTAAATCATTTTCCGAGGATATCACCTGTACTTTATTACTTGCCAACTGAGCCTGCAGGTCCAGCTCATTGCTATAAGGCAGGGCTCCCGCCTTTACTTGTTTGCTGGTAGTTTCCAGCTGGGTTTGGGTGGTATTCAACTGAACTTTCGAATTTTCCAGCAGCTCGACATCCAGGATCACATTCAGGAAATCATTGGTTACCTGTAGCATGATGTCATTCTTCACCGATTCCAGGTCATATTGACTTGCCAGCAGGTTCGTCTTATCCATCTTGAGCGTATATTGTTTCCGCAAACCCTGAAACAATGGGAGATCAAGGTTTCCATATGAATTCAGGGACTGAATGCGCTGGGTGGAAAACAAGTTAGTGGTCGGGTCGATCGAACGTCCCCATAAACTTGAGTAACCGCCACCTGCATTTAAAGACGGGAGCAAATTAAACTTAGACTGATTCAAAGACAACTGATCGTCTTTTACGGTTAATTCTCCGTTCTGAATGGTCAGATTGTTTTTAAGGGCGAGGTTAATACAACGTTCCAGGGTCCAGACCGTATCGCTTGGAGTTTGTGCCTGAAGGATACCGGGGACCAATAAAATTATTAAAGCGAAAAGTATGTTGAGCGTGGGTTTTTTTAACATGTCAAAATCAATTTATCCTGGTCTTTTACCTTTCTACAAGGATACGAATCAAAAAGCACGAAAAATATCAAAATATTATAAGTGGCAAAATGCTTACATGAAAGAGCATTATTTAAAATTTATTGCTTAATTTCTGCTTATTCGCAGTTTTCGCAGTCTAATATTTATCCTGTATCACACTGCGATCGGCGCTTTGATGTGAGGATAAGGATCATAATTGTCCACCCTGAAATCTTCATAATGGAAGCCGAAGATATCTTTCACTCCGGGGTTAATCCATAAATCGGGAAGTTTACGGGGTTCCCGGCTAAGCTGCAACTTTGCCTGGTCAAGATGGTTCAGGTACAAGTGGGCATCCCCGAAAGTGTGAATGAAATCGCCCGGTTCCAGGTCACAGACCTGTGCTACCATCCGGGTGAGTAAACTGTAGGAGGCAATATTAAAAGGCACCCCTAAAAATACATCGGCACTCCGCTGGTATAACTGGCATGAAAGTTTTTTCCCTGCCACATAAAACTGGAAAAAAGTATGACAGGGAGGCAATGCCATCTGGTCCACATCCGCAACGTTCCATGCATTGACGATTAATCTCCTGCTGTCCGGATTTTTTCTGATGTTCTCAATAAGTCGGGAGATCTGGTCTATTTTTCTACCATCGGTGGCCGGCCAGCTGCGCCACTGATATCCATAGACGGGGCCGAGTTCCCCTTTTTCATCTGCCCATTCATCCCAGATGGAAACACCGTTATCCTTCAGGTATTTAATATTGGTATCCCCGTTCAGAAACCAAAGAAGTTCATAAATCACTGATTTCAGGTGTACTTTTTTAGTGGTAACAAGGGGAAAACCTTTTGAAAGATCAAAACGCATCTGGTAACCGAAAACGGAGATCGTTCCCGTTCCTGTACGGTCTGATTTACGAGTCCCGTTTTCCAGGATATGACGCATAAGATCATGATATTGCTTCATGGCTCTGCTTATTCCGGCAAATGTATATTCTGATCCCTAAACATAACAGTTTCTCAAAGCATTATTTATCCCCACCCCGGCTTATTCCGGCCGTGTCCAGTATTGGGTCTTGCCGATCAATGAAAAGCCGATATAACCGCGGACCTTGAGGCTTCCGTCATCCAGTAATTTCAGGTAGCAGGAATAGGTATTTCCATCGCGGGGATTATAGATTTGGCCATCTTCCCAGGTCTTATCACCCTTATAACTGAAGCCGTTTAAAATATTGAGTCCCATCAGCCCCCTTTTTTGAAGTATTTCATCGGGGTTGTGTTTATCCAGCTTGGGATGACCGTCTTCGGTAGGGTTCTTAAGCCAGATTATTTTACCGCAAAATTTATCATCACAATGGTAAATTTCAATTTTTGCGTCCTTTTCGCCATTGTACCAGGTACCCAGGATAACATCTCCGTCCACCGACGGTTTTATAAGTAGCATAAATAATGAAATTGTGATTCCCAGCATGTTAGTATTAATTACCTCAATAAAAAATTTAAGTATTTATTAAATTGCATTTTTAAAAATATGAAGAATTTGAATAATTCCAAGTTCGGCCGGTCCTGACAAAGGTTTCCCTGAATAGCAGGAATTGCCCTGTAAAATATTAAAAATGTGCGAATTAATAAAAGATAAGCGCTTTTTGTAGCTTTACCCCTTCATGTCCTTCAAATCGGCGCCAGAGAAGGAAATTCGCGAGGATTATTTGATAAAATGAAGAAATTCGCGGTTACAATTTTGAATTTACCCGTATAAAAACCTGAATGCTGTAATGAAAGACAGTGAGGTACTAGACAGAATTGCCAGGGGTGATGAATCAGCCCTTGAATTTCTGTATAAGAAATACTACCGGATGATGACCAAAATGGTCCTGTCCAATAGTGGTACCGAGGATGAGGCGAGGGATGTATACCAGGATGCCCTTATCGTTTTTTGGGAGAAGGCCCGGAGAGGCGACCTGGTAATGACCTCGAAGATCAGCACCTTCATTTACAGCATATGTCTGAATCTTTGGAGAAAAGAGCTTGACCGGAAAAGCAAGCTTTCCAATGAAGAAAAAGAAAATAGTGAGTTCATTGAATATGAAAAACAGGAACGAATCAAAGTGATTCATGACTGTCTTGATGAATTGGGAGAGACCTGTAAAAAAATATTAATGTATTATTATTTTGACGGGTTATCCATGAATGAAATTGCCGATAAGCTTGGATATGCCAATACCGATACGGCAAAAACGAAGAAATATAAATGCAAAAAGAGGCTCGATGAACTGGTAAAGTCCAGGTATTCAGCCGGTGATTTTATGGATTGAAATACGATGGCAGAGAATTTAGAATATAACAACCTGATTGAGGATTACCTGAAGGGAAATTTATCCGAGCAGGATAAAGCGGCATTTGAAAAACAATTAAATGTCGACTCTTCCCTGAGAAGTGAGTTCGAAATCCAGAAAGATATTGTTTCGGCTATCAGGAATGCGAGGAAGGCGGAAATCAAATTTTCCCTTGCTTCCGTACATGTTCCCTGGTATTATATGATCTCTACCGGCTGGAAAATCGCAGCCACAGTCAGCTTGATCACCGTTGCAGGCGCGGGAACTTTTTATGCTTACCATCATCATGCAAAGCCGGAGAATAAGCAAACGGTAATTACCACAGAGCCGGGTAACAGCGGAAACAAGGTTCCTGAATCCATCGTCCCTGTTGAACCGGAAAAGAATAAATCGGCAGCACCGGATACTGTGAATGTGAAAAACCGTGAGAATGATGCCGGACGGCTCAGGAACAAAACAGTTACTGCCATTCAGCCTTCGGAAAACAAAAAGAAAGAAAATACAGAAGTTGTACCCCCTCAGGTAAATGTGCCGCAGCCGGAAATGGATCAGAGTGCCGGCGATAATAGTGAAAATGATTTATCCGTCAATGTACCGGATGAATTAAATCCCTCGCTACCGAAAACCGAAGATAAAGTCCTGTCGGTCAATACGGTCAAAACCAAGGATTACCATTTCAATTACAGCTTCAGCGAAGGAAAGCTTAAACTATATGGCGACTTTTCCGGAAACCCCTATAAAATTCTGGAAATCAACTCCACCACAGGAAAGAAATATTTCCTCCTCTATAATGAAAATTATTACTACCTGAATCAGAACACTGGAGAAATTAAAGCCCTGGAAAAAGTCACCGATCAGGGCCTGATCGACGAATTGAATATTCTGAATAATAATAAATAAAGAGCAACACGGCCTTTCAGAACCCGCTTGATTTTGTATTAAAGCGGGTTTTTTTATCCCCTTTTTAAAATACGTTGTGATATGTTAATTTTGAAATCAAAAATTTGGCCGAGGAAATCAAATACAGGAAAAAGAAAAAACTGGGAAGTTACCCATACCTCAGTGTTGTCTTCAGTATTTCCCTGGCACTCTTTGTAATCGGTTTATTCGGGATTCTGATCTTTCAGGCCAATAAACTCATTTCGCTTGTCCGTGAAAACATTGAAGTACAGGTATTCCTGAATAAGAATATCTCTGAAAATGATATTATCAGGGTACGAAATGTCCTTTCGAATGCCAATTATATCGCGAAAAGCGGAAACCAGCCTGCCATAAAATTCATTTCCAGGAAGGAAGCCGCAAAAATGTTCATTAAAGAAACCGGTGAGGATTTCAGTGAATTTCTGGATGAAAACCCTTTACGGGATACCTATGTCATCCATCTTTTGCCCGGATACCAGCAATCGGATTCGCTGACCATGATAAAAAAACAGCTTGAGGCGGTTCCCGGTATTTCCGATGTGCAGTACATTGAATCCTTAATCGAATCCATCAATAAAAATATTACCAAAATCAGCCTGATTTTACTTGGGATAACCGTAATCCTGCTCTTTATTGTTGTTATTCTGATAAACAACACGATTAAACTTGCCATGTTTTCACAACGTTTCCTGATCCGGAGTATGCAACTGGTCGGAGCTAAATCTTCGTTCATTACCTGGCCTTTCCTGAAACGATCCATCTTCCATGGAGGCAGCGGTGGAATCATTTCCTCCCTCGTCCTTTATTCCCTCCTGGTTTACGCCGGCCATAAAATTGAAGGGCTTAACAGGTTAAATGATGTTAATGATCTCCTGTTTGTGTTCGGTGGAATCACAATTCTTGGGATTATTATAGCTTTTTTTAGTACTTTAAGGGCTATAAAAAAATATTTGAAAATGTCGCTTGACGAATTATATTAAAAACCATGAACGATAACAAAAGCAAACTGGCATTTAATACTACCAACTACATTCTTATGATCATCGGGATCGTGATCCTGGCCATTGGTTTTTTTATCATGACACTTGATAATCATACCTATGGTTTCGGCTTTTTGGGATTGACCCTGGGTCCTTTAATTGTAGTGTTCGGTTTTATTTTCGAAATCGTTGCCATCCTGTTCCGCGGGAAGAAAAATTAAAAGAAATTCACGGAGAATCCGGGATCTATTTTGCCAAAAATTACAGTACGAAGTTCAATGGCTCAACGGGTATAAATTTCCAATTTCACTGAGATGAAAGTAACTGAAAATGAATCCAATCCGGGAAATGTTCTGTTCATTGATAAACCGCTGGAATGGACTTCTTTTGATATTGTAAAAAAAATCAGGACAATTCTGAAGGTTAAAAAAGCAGGGCATGCGGGAACACTGGACCCGCTGGCGACCGGCTTACTGATTGTATGCACGGGCAGGAAAACAAAAGAAATCAGTAAATATCAAAACCTGCCGAAAGAATATACGGGCATGTTTGTACTGGGTGAGTCGAGACCTTCCTGTGACCGTGAAACTCCGGTTACCATGATGAAAGATATTTCCGGGATTACCCGTGAGATGGTATTGGAAACAGCATCGCTTTTCAAAGGAGAAATTCTCCAGGTTCCCCCCGCCTATTCCGCTATTAAACAAGGCGGAAAACCGGTTTACCGCCTGGCCAGGAAAGGAGAAAAGATTGAACTCAGTCCCAGGAAAGTAACGATCCATGAATTCGAAATCACAGCGATTGAACTTCCCAGGATTTATTTCCGGATCCTTACTTCAAAGGGATTTTATGTGCGAAGCCTTGTGCGGGATTTCGGGGAAAAACTTCTATGTGGTGCCAGCCTGCATGCGCTCCGGAGAACCCGTATCGGTGAATATTCTATTGAAAAGGCAATAGCAATAAATCAATTAACAGCCGAAACCGTTTTATGAAAATTTACGAAGGGCTCGACGGGTTTAATAAACTTGACTACGCGGTGGTGACCAGCGGTACCTTCGACGGGGTTCATACAGGGCATCAGTCCGTTATTAAGAAAGTGACGGAAATCGCACAGCAAAATAATGGTGAATCAGTAATCCTTACCTTCTGGCCTCACCCACGGCTGGTTCTGAATAATGATAAAAATGAATTAAAACTGATCAATACCATCGAAGAAAAAGAATCAATATTGCGGAGCTATAACATTGATCATTTTATCAAGGTTCCCTTCACAAGGGATTTCGCCCGCCTTTCTTCCGAGGAATTCATTGTCAATATCCTGGTCAATAAAATCGGTACCAAAAAACTGGTGATAGGGTATAATCACAGGTTCGGCAGGAACAGGGAAGGCAGTTTTGATAATCTGGTTGAAAATTCCGCTAAATACGGATTTGAAGTGGAAGAAATTCCCCGCCAGGAAGTCAATAACATCGGCATCAGCTCCACCCTGATCCGAAAGGCCCTCCATGAAGGTGATGTTGATACTGCCAGGAATTATATCGGACGGCCTTATATTATGATCGGTTCGGTGATTCACGGCGACCACCTCGGCCATACTCTCGGATTTCCGACGGCTAACATCCAGGTCAACGAGGTATATAAGCTTATACCGGGCAACGGTACCTACGCGGTGCTCGTAATTATTGAAAACAATACTTACCGGGGAATGCTGAATATTGGATTTCGTCCTACCGTTAACGGAAAACAAAGAAGGATTGAAGTTCACATTCTTGATTTTAAGGATGAGATATACGGAGAAAAAATTACGGTACTGTTCATAAAAAGATTGAGAGATGAAAAAAAGTTCGACTCTATTGAAGCCTTAAAAGCTCAGCTTGCGCTTGACAGGGAAAACGTGATTAAGATTTTAACCTGATCGTAAAGGATTTCGCTGAACCGAGTAACGGCAGCCCTGAAAAATCCAGATCGATTATGCAGGTAGACAGGACTTACAAATCATATTTAAATTCCAATGATCAATCTCCAATATCCAAGGCCGGCAATATTGAAAAGAATGCTTTTTCCGTAAATTGAAAATTGAAATTTGAATATTGAATATTGAAAATTAAAGTAATACCGATTTAATTTAAATCCTTATCCTGGTTAATATCGAAGAACAATGTTATACTACTAAACAAAAAGATAGATGCGCAATACCGATATCAGCTTTAAAGTAGAACTGGACAATAACAATTTTCCTGTGAAAATAAACTGGCAGGCTTCGGATGCCAAAAACGTTCCTTTCGATACCCAGGCGATCAGCCTGAATGTGTGGGACCCGAATGAATTTAACACCTTACGGATCGATCTCTGGACAAAAGATATGAGGGTGAACGACATGAAAAAATTCTTCATCGATTGCCTGGGGGGACTTGCCCAGACGATCCTGAATTCCACCGGAGATTCTTTTTTATCCAATGAAGTGAATTCACTTTGCGAAAAACTGGCTAAACACATTAACGAAGAGAATAAAAACCAGCCAAAAGATTAAGACTTTCTCCATCCTGTCAGAAGGTTAACTTTATTTCTCGTTAAAATTGAATTCATAACCGTTTGCCTCGGATTCAGGCATTAGGGTCCGGCGATTTACCTTTTTTCCGCTCGTAAAATTTATCTGGATTATTTAAATATTTCTTTTTAGTTTGCAAGATGCATTTTCTGCATTCTATAAAAAGACCGTCTCTATTTACCTAATTTACCGTATATGAAAATTCGATCCATTCGGAATACCGCCGGCCTGATAACTTTATCTTTATCTTTATTTTTACTGGCGGGGAATATTTACGCGCAGGAGGGTTATACTATTTCAGGTCGCATTACGGAAGACCAGACCGGTGACCCGCTGATTGGCGTAAATATCGTTGTCAAAGGACTTGTGATCGGCACCATATCAGATACGGAAGGAAAATATGACCTGGTCATAAAACAGAATCTTCCCTTTACCCTCCAATATTCCTTTGTCGGGTACCAGACCGTTTCAAAGGAAATAAGCGCCTCGATGTTTTCAGGACAGTCTAAATCTCTTTCTAACCTGGATATTGTGATGAAGGAACAGTCCATTCTCGGTAAGGAAGTCGTAATCTCTGCATCCAGGGTTGAAGAAGATATCATGGAATCACCGGTGAGCGTTGAGAAAATGGGGGTACTAGCGCTGGACCAGGTAGCATCAGATGACTATTACAAGGCTATTGCCAACCTGAAAGGAGTGGATGTAACATCCAGCAGCATAAATTTCCAGATCCTGAATACACGTGGATTCGGATCCACGGGAAATACCCGCTTTGTACAGTTGATCGACGGTATGGATACGCAGGCCCCGGCACTGAACTTCCCGATAGGTAATCTGAACGGCCCGTCACAACTGGATGTGGAAAGTGTTGAACTGATCCCCGGCGCATCGTCTGCCTTATACGGACCGAATGCATTTAATGGCGTATTACTGATCAATAGTAAAAATCCTTTTGAATACCAGGGGCTGAGTGCTTATGCAAAAGTCGGCATGAATCACCTGGGCAGTGAACCGGATTTTAACGGCCCCTCTCCTATGTGGGAAGGATCCATTCGCTATGCAAAAGCTTATAACAATAAATTTGCCTTTAAGGTCAACTTTTCGTACATGAAAGCGGAGGACTGGCATGCCACCAGTGCCCTCGACCGGGAAGCAGAACGTACGCCAAGCGGTTTTGATTTTAACCCCGGATCTGACCGGCTTAATTATATGGGTGATGAAGCCGCCATAAATCTGTCTATTTTCCGACTGAGCAGTGACTGGAACACCTTCGCCAGTACGGGAACTTCCTATTACAACAATATTTTTGCTCCCGGGCTGAGCGCAAAGGATTATGCCGCCGCTGGTGACCTGCCGAGTCATGTGGTTTCGATAACCCCGTACCGGGAATCCGAGCTGATCGATTATAATGCTCAAAACCTGAAAGCCAATGTAGGGTTATATTACCGCCTGAATGACAAGCTTGAACTCAGCGCCCTCTATAACGGTGGATACGGGACAAGCATATACACCGGGGCCCAGCGGTATGCCTTAAAGAATTTTGGCATCGAACAATACAGGTTGCAGTTACGTGGGGATAATTTTTACGTGCGTGCCTATACGACGCGTGAAAATTCGGGGGACTCCTACATTACGGAATTCCTGGCAAAAAGGATCAACGACCTTGCTGTAAACAAGGCGAATCCCCTTTTTAACGATGTATCCGGTTACCTGGCAACGTATGGAGCCGAATACCTGCGCTACCTGTATAACCAGGGATTAATGCCGGGTGATCTGCAGAATTTGCCTGCCGATCAGCAATTGAAAATTGAAGAGCAGGCTCATGCATATGCCCGTAATGTCGTCGACAACGGGGCTGTAATCGACGGGGTTACTTATAATCCTATGCACCTGGATCCAAATTCTGCAGAATTCAAGGAACTTAAAAAAGAAGCCATGAAAGGAACGGTTCCCAACGGGCCACGTTTTGACGACCATACGGATATGTACCATGCAGAATTCCAGTATGACTTTAAAAACCAGGTTCATTTTATGGAATTACAGACCGGCGGAAGTTTCAGGTTGTATGACCTGAATTCCAACGGTACAATATTCGATGATAAAAATAAGAACATTACGATAACAGAGTTCGGGGCTTATGTACAGGCAGGAAAATGGGTTGCCGGAGACAAGATCAAATTATCGGGTTCAGCACGGTATGATAAAAATGTAAATTTCAAGGGAAGGATAAACCCCCGGTTATCGGCGGTATTTAAGATCAATAAGAATAATTATTTCAGGGCCTCCTACCAGACCGGTTTCAGGCTTCCCACGACTCAGGGGCAACACATCGATCTTAACGTGATCTCCTACCGGCTGTTAGGTGGCTTGCCCCGGTATGCCGATAAATATAAGATCATCCGATACAATAAAGCGGGACAACCTTTGTCTTTCGAAGGATTTTCCGTTGAATCGTTCCGCAATGATGTATTTAACAATAATGCCACGGTAACCCCTGAAGCTGTTTCAAAGCTGGTACCTTTTACTGAATTCAATCCTGTTAAGCCGGAAAGAGTTAATGCATTCGAAGTCGGTTACCGGTCAGTGATCAATAATAACCTGATGCTGGATCTTTCCTACTATTATGATATCTACCATGATTTTGAAACCCAGGTCAGGGTGGTTACAGCCGATACTTTTCCTGACGGAAGCCCGAATTATGCGACCCTTTTAAACGGGACCGCCTTTAATATAGAAAACGGGCAGATTACCGGAAATACCTGCCAGATCTATACCAACCTCAGCAACAAAGTTACGGCTCAGGGGGCAGCGGCAGGCATCACCTATCGTTTCCCCAGGGGGTATACGCTGGACGGGAATTACAACTGGAATGTGCTCCAGCATGTACCTCCCGGATTCCTTGCCATGTTCAATACTCCCAGAAATAAAGTGAACATAAGCTTCGGCAATTATAAGGTCACTGAAAATCTTGGATTTAACATCGTCTGGCGCTGGCAGTCAAAATTCCATTGGGAATCATCTTTTACTATTCCTGCTAACGGGGATGTGCCTGCCTATAATACAATGGATGCTGAAATTTCCTACCGCCTCCAGTTTATGAAGTCGATATTGAAGGTAGGTGCGTCCAATCTTTTAAATCATTATTATATCCAGAGTCTCGGAGGTCCTGATATTGGGGGTATCTACTACCTGTCCCTTACCTTTAACCAATTTATGAAATAAAAAAAACAGGAGTCTGAACTCCTGTTTTTTTAAATCTTAAACTTTTACTGGGGTTGCAACACTCCCCCGATTACCTGTATGACCCCATTGAGGGCTTTTACATTGGTTGAAACGACGGGAACAGTCGCTCCGGTTGCATCGGTAAAGCTGAAACCGGAAGTACCAATATTGGCTTTAACATTTACTCCGGTCAGCAATGTAGGATAGCTCGTTCCATCGGTGAAATCCGGAGTGAAATAATACCCGGAAATAATATGATAAGATAATAATGCCTGCAACTGATCTACCGGGATCTGGCTGATGGAGGTCGCTCCCATGGCTGTAAGTAAACCCTGGAAAGCCTGGTCGGGTGGAGCCAAAAGCGTAAAGGGTCCAGTACCCTGCAACGTTGAGGTCATTCCGGCATCATTCAGCGCCACCACGAGGGAATCGAATCCCTGTTGTTTTAATACCCCGACTATATCGCCGCCCAGTAACGATCCGGGTACCAGGAATCCTCCAAGCACATGGACGATCCCGTTGGAAGCCGGTGAAGCATCGGGTACAACAATAGGATAACCGTTAACATAAGCTGCCCCAGAACTGCTGGTCAGATACACGCTCTCTCCCAGGTAAGATAAAGAAGGATAAGAACGCTGTGTAAGGTCAGCAAGTTTCTTGGTGCCTGCAATGGCATGATACAGGATAATATATCTCCACACGGTATCGGTATAATCGCTGATCTTAATATTGCCCTGGCTAAATACTTCATTCGGCGGAGCAAAAACGGTAACCTGAGAGGTAGTGGAGGCAAACATGCTTACGATAGGGCTTTCACCCGGCGGGATAAACGAATCGGCCTTTTGAATGGCTTTGGCAAAATCTGAAAAATCCGCAGAGAGCATTAGTGTCCCGGCGACAGTTCCAAGCAGCGGTGTCAGCGTTGCTCCTACTGACGGTGGTATCAAGACAGATTTGGTAGTGTGCATCACGCCATTTGTAGCATTTAAATCGGCCTGATCGATTTCTATACTAGGATTGGTCGCCCCGGTTTTCAAGGTCCCGTCGCTGTTTACCGTAATGTCTTCCGATTCCTCCGTGGTAACGGATGTGCCGGAAGTAAGCTGGCTTTTCGAATACGCCTGATCGGCTATGTGATATAATAAAACGCTTTTAATCAAGTCAGGGTTGATCTGTGCAATATTCGACGGGAACCCGGGGGTGGCCATCAGACTGGCGAAAGCATCATTGGTCGGAGCAAAAAAAGTAAAGCTTCCGGTCCCTTTTAACGTCGACTCAATATCGGGATATAATGATATGTATTTGGTTAGTGAATCCAGACCGGTTGTACTTTGCATCAATTCCCAAAGGGTTTGTGTCGGTGTTTCCTTATTATTATTGTCCTTGTTGCAACTCGATAGATATACCATGCTTAACAGGCCAAACGCAATCGAAGGGAATATAAGTGCCCTTCGCAAAAGCTGTTTTGATCTTTGGTTCATTGTTTTTAGGGATTTAGTTGAATTTATTGTGTTCTTTTTAACTTCTCCGCACGGGCCTTAATTACCATCCTGCAAAGGGTACAACTGTGCAATTTATAAAAAAAATTATTAAACAAAATAGCTTCATAGGTAAAAAGCAAAAAATAGCGGATTATGGAGTTCATTGGTTAATTGGTTAATTGGTTAATTGGTTGATTGGTTGAAAACAGATGAGATAGGAAACGGGAAATTGGTAAAGGGTCGCAGAGTGTCGTCAAAATCCAAAAAAATTCCCGTCGGTCTGAATGAATTATTTCTACAGGGCCGACGGGAAATATATAAATCCTGAAAATATTTCTTTACCAGATATGTACCCTTATGCTATCCGGCCGATAAAGCTTATCCCCCGGATGAACATCGAAAGCCGAATAGAAGGCATCCAGGTTCGACATCGGGCCGTTTACGCGGAACTTAGGAGGTGAATGCGGGTCATTGAGTATCCGCGAACGTTCACTCTCCGGCCTGACCTTCATTCTCCATACCTGTGCCAGGGACATAAAGAATCGCTGATCGGGAGTGAGTCCATCAATTTTTTCAGAACCTTGTCCCTGAGGGGTTTTCTTGAATGCGGCGTAGGCGATGGCAAGGCCGCCGATATCCGCAATGTTTTCACCCAGGGTCAGTTTTCCATTCACATGTAAACTGTCAAGCACAGTAAAATTATCGTACTGCTTCACCACGAGGTCTGTTTTTTGTTTAAACTTTTTGGCATCGGAGGGTTTCCACCAGTCCTCAAGGTTTCCTTTCGCATCATACTGTCTTCCCTCGTCATCAAAGCCATGTGTCATTTCATGACCGATGACCATTCCTATGGCCCCATAGTTAACCGCATCATCCCCGTTGGCAAAGAAAAACGGCGGCTGCAAAATCCCGGCAGGGAAATTTATATCATTGGCCAGAGGGTTATAATAAGCATTTACGGTCGGCGGTGTCATGAACCATTCTGAGCGATCAACCGGTTTACCTAACTTATTGATATAATAATTATATTCCCATAGCATGCATTGTTTAACATTGCTCACTAAAGAATCTTTATTAATATGCACGGAGGAGTAATCCTTCCATTTATCAGGGTATCCTATTTTCTTTACAATAGCATGCATTTTTTCCATCGCCTTAGCCTTTGTGGAATCGCTCATCCAATCGAGCGCCTGGATCCGTTGCGCGTAGGTTTGTTCAAGGTTATCCACCAATTGATCCATCCGTTGCTTGGACGAAGGCGGGAAGTAACGGCTTACATAAAGTTGGCCGAGAGCATCCCCAAGCATACGGTCCACCATATGCGACATACGTTTCCAGCGGGGTTGCATTTCCTTCTGTCCCGTCAGATTCTGGCTGAATTTAAAACGTGCATTTACAAAATCATTGCTCATATAAGGAGCGAAATAATTAGCCAGGTGAAACCGAAGATAATTTTTAAGATCATTTACCGGAGTTTTTACCAGCAGGTTGGTCAGGTTTTTATAAAATTCCGGTTGACCTACAAGGATCGTATCCTGGTTTACATTCAAAATCTTTAAAAAATTAAGCCAGCCTAATGCCGGCATTTCCTTATCCATATCTTTCACAAGCATCTTGTGATAATTGGCAATGGGGTCACGTAGATCAACCGGTGATTTGGAGGCCTGCGCCATGGCCGTCTCCAGTTGAAAGATATTATTCGCTTCCTTTGCCGCCATATCCTTGTTATCCCCGAGCATTGTAAGGATCGAGGTGACGTAATCAATATAAGCTTTCCGGATCTTCATGGTTGATGAATCCTGGCGGAAGTAATAATCACGATTTGGTAATCCAAGACCACCCTGATCGAAATGGGCCATTTCCCAGTCACTGTTCTTGTCGTCGGCGTTAACGTAAAAATTGAAAAACGGGCTTGGGCCTTCCCTGTATTCAACCGAAATTTCCTTTAGCAATCCATGAATATCTTTAATGGCATCAATACGTTTCAGATCGACACCGATCGGATCCATACCCAATTTTTCAACTCCTGCCGAATCCATGGCGCTTGCATATAAGTCACCTACTTTCTGGGCTACGGAGCCCATTTCAGGTTGCTGAATATGCGAAGCCGAATCCAGGATGGTATGGATCTGGCTGACGACCTCATCCCGTAATACCGTGAAGGATCCCCAGGACGATTCCGAAGCGGGGATCTGGGTATTTTTAAGCCATGTTCCGTTGGCAAAATCGAAAAAATCGTCCTGCGGCCGGATCGTTGAATCAATGGCAGCAAGCATTAATGGATCGGAGTTAACCGCAGGTTTTTTCTGGCAAGATACGACGGCAAAAAACAAAAAGGCTGACATTGAAATGATGACAGCTGAATTACATTTATTTTTCATTCCCTGATTTTTTTGAAGTAAGTTAATATCTTATTGAATCCCTAAATAAATCTTTTTCCTTCAATTTTCAATATACAAACTAATACTTTTTACCTAACCTGTTGATATACAGTTATTAAAATATACAGGAAAAAAGTTAGCACAATATTTGATTTTGACCTGGCAAAAAATAAACGTATTTATTGTAAATTGAATGCAGTAAAAATGTTCGTCAAACTCGAATTGAATTAGTGTTGTATTATTAATCCAATTAATTTTTAAGAAATGCTGAAATATTTCTGCTATCCGGCTCTCGTGTTCGTATTTATCCTTAGTAGTTGCACGTCTGGGAAAAAAGCGCTGGAAAGAGGCGATTATTATCAATCCAGCCTACAGGCTATAGAAAGACTGCGCAAGAATCCCGATCATAAAAAATCCCGCATGGTGCTTGAAAAATCGTACCCCCTGGCGGTAAAATTTTATACTGACAAGATTAACAATCTCAGGCATTCCAGTGATCCGTTTAAAAACGGGCAGATTGTAGCCAATTATCAAATTTTAAATCAGTTATACGATGAAATTCAAAGGTGTCCGGCAGCACTTGAAATTATCCCGAATCCGGGAAAGTACTATAATGAAATTCAGACTTATTCAGGACTCGCCGCCGAAGAAAGATATAACGCAGGAATGGCTGAAATGAAATCCGGATCCCGCATGGACGCCAAGGATGCTTATTATAATTTTCTCAAAGCCAATGACTACAGTCCGGGATATAAAGACGTAGCTGAATGGATTAACCGCGCCCATGAAGCAGCGACCCTTTATGTGATTTTCGATCAGATACCGGTACCGACCGTTCAATATCAACTCAGTGTTCAGTTCTTCCAGGACCAGGTAGAACAGTTTCTATCGAATTATAAAAACAACGAATTTATCCGCTTCATCCCCGCCAGGGATAATACCGACAGCATAACGCCGGATCAGTATATGGTAATCAATTTCGATGATTTCAGCGTTGGCAATACAAACAATTACAAGGATACCCGCGAAGTGAGCAGGGACAGCGTGGTGGTAGGAAAGGTAAAGATGGATGACGGCACACAGAAAGATGTGATCGGCACGGTAAAAGCTACCTATACAGAATTCAGAGAGGAAATAATTTCAAAAGGCCTGGTAAGCATGCGCATTATGAATGCGAATAATAACCAGGTTCTCTTGCACCAGAAATACCCCGGGGAGTATGACTGGAGAACATATTGGGCCACCTATAAGGGCGATGAAAGGGCTTTATCACGGGAAGAACTTTCGCGGACTAAATCAAGGGCCGTTGAACCTCCGGACCCGCAGGATTTATTTATCGAGTTCTGCAAACCGATATATAATCAGTTGACCACGAGTATTAATTCCTTTTACAGCCAGTATTAGACCTAATTCGGAAATCAACGGCGTGAAAATGTATCGGAAGAGGAATTATCATTCAAATTAACAATTTCCTTAATTGTTCTTCCAGGGGAAATGCGATGATGGCTACCACCACATTCACAATAAAGTCCGCTACCGGCGTACTTTTAATATTAAAGTAGATTTGAATAGTAGATTGAATTAATGCCAGTATGATGATCAGGGTTAATATGCCTAATCCGTCAACCAGGAACTGGTATC
>CAYNCU010000089.1:0-4617 GCA_964395765.1 uncultured Roseivirgaceae bacterium
CTTCTGCGGTTTTCATGGACTTCGGAAAAGCAATGCACGATCCTATACTCCGCTTCTGGGGTGTTGAACACATATTTGTAATGGCCCTGGCAATCGTCGTTGCCCACCTGGGCAGAAGTTTCTCCAAAAAAGCCAAGGAAAATATGGCCAAATTCCGGATCCAGGCGATTTATTTTCTTCTCGCCCTCATCCTCGTTCTTTCAAGGATTCCCTGGTTCGACTCCGCCAGCCTCTTCAGGGGCATTTCACATTGATCCGAAAATCGAAGGACAATTATCAGAATTCAAATATCGAAAATCCCGGTATCCGAATTTTTCTTGGGATATAGCCCCTATCTTTCCATGAATCTTCTGACTGCTGACTTCAGATTTTAGATTTCAGATTTCAGATTTTAGATTTCAGATTTCAGATCTTAGATTTTAGTTCAATCCAGCTATTGAGTATTTCGTGGAAACAATGAATCCATCATGGCAGCCTTGTAGGCAAAATAGGCCATCATCTCCGCTGCCTGCTCCACATCCTTTTCAGGTATCCTGTCATAAACATCCTGGTTGGAATGATGGGTACGTGTTTCATAATCAAGCGGGTCCTGGATAAATTGGAATCCCGGAAGACCTACGGCGTCGAACGACAGATGATCGGTTCCGCCGGTGTTGGAAATGGTTATGGTTTGTGCGTCCGGATCGTCAAATTCATGAAGCCATTCCCTGAAAATAGAACGGGCGGCTTCGTTGCCCTGGAGATAAATTCCCCGGAATTTTCCAGCCCCGTTGTCATCGTTCAGGTAGACGGAAAAATTATCGTAGGCCGGAGTTTTTTCAAGGTTGGATTCGTGGCCCTGCATCAGGATCGTCATATCATTATTTTCATTATTCTTCGCGAATGTTTCGGCAACATATTTTCGGGATCCGATCAGGCCTTCCTCTTCCCCGGCCCATAATCCGATCCGGATCGTGCGCCTGGTTTGTAAGTTCAGGGCTTTTAGTATCCTCATGGCTTCGAGGCAAACGGCCGACCCCGTTCCATTGTCGGTGGCGCCAGTGCCGGAATGCCAGGAGTCAAAGTGGGCGCCGATCATCACTACCTGGTCTTTTAAATCGGAGCCTGGAATTTCCCCGATAATATTAAAGCCGTTGACCGGGGGAGTCCAGGCTACATTCAATTCCATTTTCATGGATACCTTTTCTCCTTTCCCAAGCATTCTTACGATACGGTTATATTGTTCAGACGAAACCACCACCTGGGGAATAATTGCCGGTACCTCAGGGTCATAGGCATTTACCGATGCCATCATGCTGTTGCCGGCCGGCTGGGGAACCTGGGACTGTTGTACGAATATAGTACCATCGTCACCCTGTGATTCCGTAAGGGCTGCCAGGGCATTTTCATTTTTACAGAATTCCATTATTTTCGGCACCAGCACGCGGTTCATTAAATACCTGCTCATACGTGCCGAGTCAATGCCGGGATATATCATTTTAACGTAAGCAAAAACCGAATCGAAATTATCCATGGTCAGCCTGGGAAATTGAACTCTTCCCCTTCGCTGTTCCGGGAAAGCATTGGACATGGCCAGCAAAGCGGAATCGGTATAGCGTTCCGCATCGGCGGTAAAATGGGAACTTAATTCCCGTGTTTTACTGACGAGAACAAATTTTCCCTTTAACTTCCCCTTATATTGTTGAAGTTCACCGGGAGAACTGACGTCCATATAAATTACATCTCCAGTGACAGGTTTATCGAAACCCGGCGACCAGGCATTAGGAAAGGCAATCAGGGGAATGACCCTGGGAGAAGTCACTTCGGCATAAAAGCTTTTTAATGTCCATCCTTTTCCCATTGGGCTCCAGGGGTCGAAATGGACGTTTTCCAGACCCCATTGTTTCATCTGCCCGCTTACCCAATCGGCCGCCTCCTTAAATTCAGGTGAAAAAGTGAGGCGCGGCCCGTAGATATCGCTGATATAACTCAGGATATCCATAATCCGGGAATGCGTGGATTCATAATTTTTTATTTTGGAAACAACGGCGGTATCGGCCGAAACTTCCTGGGCCTTTAAGTCGCATAAACCGATGAAAAGGACCATCAGTAGCGTATAGATGTATTTCATTTTGCAATAATTTTATTTTTAAAGATTTCCCTTCGATGTGCTAAGATCTGCCTTGTAATTAAATACCTATTTCCATTCCAAGCAAGCGCTTATTCTAAAATAAGTATTACGGGGCGAATAAAGATTTAGGCCATTGAAAAATTGAGTGCTATTTTTTTAGGATAATTTATTTTTATAAATAATTTTAGCAGATTGACTTATGATGACCGGACAGGAAATTCTTCCTATCGGTACCTTTTTATGGTGAATAAAATAATTCATACATCGTTAATTATATATTTTTTATTAAAAAACACTACCCATGGATTTATATGGTAAAAAAGACAAAAGCATTGCCCAAAAAACGGTAATAATCGCACTTGAAACAATTATTCTGGCCATCAGCGGATGGATCCTGTTCGGCGGAGGGTATCACACGATATTTTCATCTTCGGGATTAAATGTCAGTCCGGAACAATCTTCCAGGCGGGTTATATTGTTTGCATTTAACTGTATTATTTTCCTGCGGATGATCATTACCATCGCTTACCTGGTTAAAAGACATATCCCCTGGGCGGAAGCCATGGATATTCCCTTCGCCTTTGCCCTTTATTACATCGGATTTGCAATGCTGGGCTATTCTACCGATATCCTGCCGGGTCCGCTGGATTTCCTGGCAATAGCAATTTTTCTTACCGGATCCTTCCTGAATACCTATTCCGAGTTACAGAGGGACAAATGGAAAAAAAATCCGGAAAATAAAGGACGGCTTTATACGATCGGCCTTTTCAAATATTCCATACACATCAATTATTTCGGCGACCTGTTATGGGTCATCGCTTACGCCATCATTACACGGAACTGGTATTCGGCATTGATCCCGGCCTTCCTGTTTTGCTTCTTCGCCTTTTACAATATACCCATGCTGGATAAACACCTGGCATCACATTACGGTGAGCAATTTGAAGAATACAGGAAAAAGACAAAGAAATTTATTCCGTTTATTTATTAAGCCACTAATTGCCGTCAAGGCGCTAAGGCACCAGGGTCGACTAAACTTGTAGTACAAAAAATTATAATAAATCTCTATATTTCCTTTGTCCTTTGCTTAAAACGCCGTGCCCCAGGCGGATAAAATCGAAATGCCGAAAGCATCATGATTCATTCGAAATGCTGATAAGTTCATAATCAGGACTGGATAAGGCTATCATGAATGGGGTTAAATTGTTTTGTAATGAATTTTTTTTACTTAATTTTCGGAAATCCCGATTTTTCTTTACCGGGTAATTCGATAAATTGATTAAAAACATAAACAATCATTACAATGGGAAAAAAAGATCCGCGGGTGGATGCATATATTAATAAATCTCAGGATTTTGCCAAACCCATACTAAACCATCTCCGGGCATTGGTTCATAAAGGCTGTCCCGAAGTTGAAGAGACCATGAAGTGGTCATTCCCCCATTTCGATTACAAAGGGATTTTCTGCGCGATGGCCTCTTTCAAATCCCATTGTACCTTCGGTTTCTGGAAAGGGAGTATGCTGAAAAGCCTTCCCAGGAAAGCCGGCGAAGAAGCCATGGGCCAGTTGGGAAGGATCTCTTCATTAAAAGACCTTCCCCCGGACAAGATCATGCTCTCCGCAATCAAGGAAGCCATGAAACTGAATGATGAGGGCAAAAAACCGGCTGCCAGGAAAAAACCGGCTAAAAGCAAGGAACTGGACATCCCGGATTATTTTTTGAAAGCCCTCAAAAAAAATAAGAGCGCATTAACCACTTTCGTAAATTTTTCCTATTCCAATAAAAAAGAATATGTTGAATGGGTGAGGGAGGCCAAATCGGAGGAAACCCGGAAATCCAGGCTCGAAACCGCCGTGGAGTGGATGGCGGATGGCAGGGTCCGTAACTGGAAATACCTGAAAAAATAATTTTTTTTAATTCCCTTAATGCAAAACCACATGGTAAAGAATACGATCGACAGGCTGCGGTATCTTTGCAATACTATACCCGCCTTGCTGGAAAAAATCCCGGAATCCGAATTTTCAAAAAAACCGGCTCCGGATAAATGGAGTAAAAAGGAAATCCTGGGTCACCTGATCGACAGCGCCACCAACAATCATCACCGCTTTATAAGGGCACAGTTTGAAGACACTCCCCTGATCTCCTATAACCAGAACAACTGGAATGCCGCCAGCCCTTATAACAAAATGGATACCTCTCACTTGATCCTGTTCTGGACATTTTATAACCGGCACCTGGTGAATATTATTGCTCCGTTAACCGGGGAGCAATTAAACAGGAAAGTAAGTGTTAAAGCCGGAGAGTCTCTTACGCTGGGCTTTATTATTGATGATTACCTGGTTCATCTGGAGCACCATTTGAAACAATTGGTAAATTATTAAAGCCCGATGATGGAAGGAACAATCAATAAATTCTGCTAAATGCCTTCAAACCTGGGTATTTACAGTAAAAGATTCCAGGGTTAAAATTGAACTTAAAGACGTTAGATATGAATTTCAATCATTT
>CAYNCU010000089.1:4627-16301 GCA_964395765.1 uncultured Roseivirgaceae bacterium
TATTCATCTTACGCTTATAACTCCGTAAAATATTTATGGGAATTATATCCTGTAACCAAAGATGAATCATTACAATGGAAAAGTAAATTATCATTATTAATGAATACGGAAAATGAAATTGAAGACAAATTCATGAGTATTGATAAATACATTAATAATTATATTAATGACTATAAATTTTAATCGTGAATTAATTTCTTTTTGATTTGTGTATAGGATAATTCCGAAACTCACTTTATTTATAACCACCTGATTCGTTAACCCGGATTTCCCATGAATTAAATATCAGGTATTTCTCTGCGCCACTCTGTGCCTTCTCTGCGTAACTCTGTGCAACAGCATTCCAAACCATCTTATAAAAAAATGTAAATACTTAACAGGACATGAATCATCCTGTCGCTTATCGCCGGCTGCTTATCGCTTTTACTCAACCCGTATGTCGCAATGCACTGGAAATCGCATTGATGGAAACCAGCAATCTCAAAAGCGTTTTATCCGCTTCCTTATAGTCACCGTCTTTTTTCTGCTTCCTCCATCGCCGTAAAAGTGCGATCTGGTTCATATGCAATCCATACATGGCATCGGCTCTTAAAACATTGGAATAATAATGCTGTTTCCGGCGTTCACTGATAGGTTTCTCAAGCAGGATTTCCTGCGTTTTCCGGATTTTTGCCAATTCCTCCAGCAACATGGTCAGGATAACCGTTTTTACTTTTTCATCTTCCACCAGGTTGGCATAGGCTTTCATGATCTCTTCATCCGTGGCGGCCAGGCTGGTATCGACGTTGGTAAATACATAACGGATCAGAGGGTCGGAGATCATGGCCTTTTTAAATAATTCAAAATCTTTGGGGTCGCTTTGCATGTAATTTAACATGGTACTGCCAAGGCCATACCAGCTGGTGATATTATAGCGGGTCTGGCTCCAGCTAAAAACCCATGGAATGGCGCGAAGATCTTCGAAGGTTCTCTTCCCGGTCCGCCGGGCCGGTCGGGAACCAATCTTACTCGCTTCAATCGCATCAATGGGGGTTGCTTCACTGAAGAATTGCAGGAAGTATTCGTGATTGATGAGTTGATTATAATATTCAAAACTCTCCGCGGAAAGTTTTTCCATAATTCCGGCCAGGCGGTATTCACCGGACAAGTTTGAATTATTAAGTAACGTTGCCTGGGTAGTACTTGCCATTAAAAGTTCCAGGTTATAACTGGCATTGATTTTATTGGCATATTTCTGGGAAATGGTTTCGCCCTGTTCCGTCAGACGGATATCGCCGTTCATGGAAACCGCGGGTAAAGATTTTATAAACCAGTGTGTGGGTCCGGCGCCCCGGCTGATCGTTCCGCCTTTGCCATGGAAGAAACGAATCTTCACACCGCATTCAATGCCTACCCGGGCCAGGTTGGTCTGGGCGCGGAACAGGTTCCATTGGCTGGCCAGGATCCCCCCGTCTTTATTGCTGTCGCTGTAACCCACCATTACCTGCTGGACCGGCTGTTTTTCCCGGTTGGTTTTCTGAATATATATCAGGCTCCGCCGCGTAAAAGGGTGCTCCAGAAACTTCTTCAGAATGAGATGGCCATTCTGGAGATCTCCGATGGTTTCAAACAGCGGCACAACAGGGAGTATGCATACCAGTCCGTCGTCGGTCTGGCGGGTCAAACCGGATTCCCTTGCCAGGATATAAACCTCCAGCAAATCGGATAAGGAGGTAGTCATGCTTATGATCAGGGCGCCGATACCATTCTGCCCGTACTTATCAATATGATCAGCCAGCACATTGAAACATTCTTTCATTTCCTGAGCCTGTTTCTCCAGCTTCATGCTGGGATGTGTAAAAGGCCTGTTCGATTGTAATTCTTCAGTCAGGAATTTCACCCGCTCTTCCTCCGTCGCTGAAGCATACCAGTTCCCGTCCAGTGAAGCGGCATTCATGAGCTGAACAACCGCCTGTTCATGAAACTGGCTGTTCTGCCTGATATCGAGTCGCGCCAGGTAAAAACCAAAGGTCTGCACCAGGCGAAGCATATCTTTAATATCGGAATAAGCAATGGTTTCGGCGCCGAACTTTAACAGCGAAGTATGCAATATCTTCAGGTCGCCGATCAATTCGTTGGCGTGCTGGTAGGCGCCACTTTTATCCAATAGGGCGGTGGCATGATCACGTTGTATGTCAAGGGGTAACTTCGCCATGATCAGGTTAATAAACTGCCGGAATGCCTCACCCCTGTTTCTTTCGATGGCCTCATCGGCTTCAGCGCCCAGCTCTTCCTTGATCACGGATATTCTTTCCCGCATACTTCTGTCGGCATCGTCAAAATCCAGTGAAAAACTAATGTTCCTCACCAGGTCTATCAGTTTGCGGCGAATGACAACCAAAGCATTAAGCCGGAGGGAATACAGGGTTTCCTGGGTCACCTGTGCGGTTACCAGGGGATGACCGTCACGGTCACCACCGACCCAGTTGCCGAAGGTAAGCCGCGGCAAATGGTCATAGTCCTGAATGAACTTCGAATCAAAACCTGTCACCCTCCAGGCTTCCTCCAGGCGGCGATCAAGCACCGGTAATACTTCCGGAAAAACATTGACCATGTAATGAAGAATACTTCTTAATTCTGAAATCACATCCGGCTTTTCGGTAAATACTTCACCGGTTTTCCAAAGCCGGTATAGCACCAGTTTGATATCATTGCGGATTTCTTCCTGTTCCCTGGCGGTGTACATCTGGTTTTCCCTTTTCACCACCAACAGGTACAGCGTGCGGTGATGTTCCAGCACGGTCGATCTTTTGGCTTCCGTGGGATGAGCGGTCAGTACCGGCTCCACCTTAATTTCGGGAAAATGCTCGGAGATGTCCTTGTCACGGATACCGGCATCCTTCAGGCTTTGCAGGCAGTTGGCCCATAAGCCGTTAACACTGGCCATGGTATGTTCTTCCTCCATTCGCCGGCGATTTTGTACCGCACCGTTTATTTCAACCATGTTGACGAGCTGGAAAACCAGGGAATGAAGCTGGATATGTTTTTCATTCAGCTCCAGCGGATCGATATCCCCGTTATTATTGATCCATGGAATATACCTGGCGATATCCCTCTCACCATTTTCGGTCAGTGTTTCCCTGAGACAATCCAGGAGAAACTCAAGATCGTGATATGGCTTACCCAGTTTTTGCTGTACTTGTTTGAGAACATTCATTGGTTTTCCCGAAGCTTTGAACTCAGGGCAATAAAATTATTGATATTTATTCATGTTCATGACATAATAAAAAAAAATTTCTAAAATTTTTTTTTATTATATATCTTTCAAAAAATGGTTAGCTTAAGGACCTGTTTATCCAAATGATTTCAATGGGAGAAAATACATACAGCGGTCTGAAAGATAAAATCTGCGTAATCACCGGCGGGGCGGGAACTTTAGGCGCCGTAATTGCCGAATCGTTGGCGGGTGCGGGCGTTCATATGGTAATTCTCGACCATAACCGCGAGAGAGCGGAATTTACTGCTGAATCTATATCGGGTAGAACCGGAGTCGGTTGCGTTGGAGTGGAGGCGGATGTCCTCGACAAGGGATCACTGATCAATGCGCTTGTCACCACGAACGATAAATACGGAAAGATCGATTTCCTGATAAATGGCGCCGGAGGTAATTCACCCAAAGCCACCACCAAAACAGAATTTATTGATCGGGAAAATAGTAAGAATCTTGAAGATTCATTTTACGGCCTTGACCTGGACGGCTTCCGGGAGGTATTCGATCTGAATTTTCTCGGAACGGTTCTTCCTACCATGGTATTTACCTCTGACATGCTGAAAAAGGGAAAGGGGGCGGTGTTAAATATCTCATCAATGAATTCCTTCCGTCCTTTACTGCGAATTCCGGCCTATTCAGCCGCCAAAGCCTCCGTAAATAATTTTACGCAATGGATGGCGGTGCATTTATCCAGGGCGGGGATCCGTGTCAACAGCATTGCACCCGGGTTTTTCCTTACCAAGCAAAATAAATTTCTGCTAGTAAAGGAAAATTCCGACGAATTGACAAAAAGAGGACAGAAAATTATTGAAAATACGCCGATGTCCCGCTTTGGCGTGCCGCAGGACCTGACCGGTTCTGTAAAATTCCTTTTATCCGACGATTCAGGATTCATTACCGGGGTTACCCTCCCGGTGGACGGGGGTTTCAATGCCTTCAGCGGAGTTTAAATTTTTTAGTAATTTTAGAATTCATGGGCAAAAACGTAATTATTGCGCAATCAGGCGGACCATCACCGGTCATTAACAATTCATTACGGGGGATAATCGAGACCTGCAGGGATTTTCCGGATACTTTCGGGACCGTTTTCGCAGGATGGCACGGGATCGAAGGTGTGTTGAAGGAAGATCTGCTGAATTTAACGATCCAGGAAAAAGACGAAATTTCCCTGTTAAGAACCACTCCCGCGGCGGGAAGTATCGGTACCTGCCGTTATAAACTGAAAGAAAAACAACAGGAGGATCTTTCAAGACTGATCGAAGTGTTTAAGACCCATGATATCGGCTATTTCTTTTATATCGGGGGAAACGATTCCCAGCATACCGCCTTCCGGGTAAGCGAGATCGCCGGTTCAGCAGGACTCGATCTGATCAGCACCGGCGTACCTAAAACCATCGACAATGATGTCGGCGACAGTGAATTTAATCTTATTGACCATACACCGGGGTATGGCAGTGTAGCTAAATACTGGACGCACATCGTGCAGAACGCCAACGAGGAAAATAAAGGCTCTTCCCCATCCGACCCAGTGCTGGTGCTCCAGGCCATGGGAAGGAAGATCGGTTTTATTCCGGCAGCTTCACGACTGGCGGATCCCGGCAGGGAAATGCCACTTCAGATTTATATGGTTGAATCCGGCCTGAACCTTGGACAAATGGCGGATCGGGTCAACGACCAGCTTAACAGGGATGGCCGGTGTATCGTAGTGGTCAGCGAAGGTTTTGACGCAGGAATTACGGGGGAAGTGAAGGATTCTTTCGGACATACAGAATTTGGCGCGAGCGAAACGTCTGTGGCCCAGGCGATCATCAACTACCTGAACAAAAAAGGATTTAAAGTGAACGGGAAAGCCCGCAGCCAGATCCCGGGCACCGATCAGCGTTCGATGATGGCCTATGCCTCAACGGTGGATCTCGATGAAGCTTATAAAGTGGGCCAAAAAGCCGTTGAAATTGCCATGAAAGACGGAAATGGCTGGATGTCAACTATTCTGAGGGAAGCCGGATTTATATATAATGTAAAATTTGATAAAGTGCCGCTTGAAAAAGTAGCTTTGTCGGAGAGAAAATTCCCGGAACATTGGCTGGCGGCAGACCGGACCGATGTAACGGACGAATTTCTCAATTATGCAAGACCCCTGCTTGGAGAGGACTGGGTGTCTGTTCCCGTCATTAACGGGATTCAAAGGTTTACAAATTTTAAACCGGTATTTGCTGAAAAAAAACTTCACCGGTATATTCCGGAAGGATACCGGTAGGCATATTATACAATTACATGACCAACAATTCACATAACCCCTTAACGGATTTCAAGCCGGAAAAAAAATTTTTTGTAGGAATTGATTCCGATGGCTGTGCCTTCGATACCATGGAGGTAAAACACAAAGAATGTTTTTGTCCTAATACCATTCACTACTGGAACCTGCAAAACATTTCAAAATATGCCCGGGAAGCTTGGGAATTTGTAAATCTCTATTCGAAGTCCAGGGGAATTAACCGATTCCTGGCTCTCATCGAAGTCATCGAACTTTTGAAAAAAAGAAAAGAAGTACAGGCAAGAAATGCATTTCTGCCGGATATGACAAGCCTTGTGGATTGGACAAAAAATGAAACACGCCTGGGTAACCCGACCCTGCAGGCCATCGTACTGGAAAAAAACGATCCGATCCTCGATCTTGCCTTATTATGGTCGAAGGCGGTAAATAATTCCATTGCCGATATTGCGCATGATATTCCGCCCTATCCCATGGTCAAGGAATGCCTCGTAAAACTTTCCGGGGAAGCAGATATGATCGTGATTTCCTCCACACCGGTGCATGCCCTGGAAAGGGAGTGGGCGGAAAATGAAATCGCCGGTTATATGCGGTTAATTGCCGGTCAGGAATACGGCTCGAAAAAGGAACATATTGCACTGGCAGCTAAAGGGAAGTACAAGGATGACCGGATCCTGATGATCGGCGACGCCCCGGGAGATATGAAAGCAGCTAAAAGCAACGGCGTCCTTTTCTATCCCATTGTTCCGGGAGAAGAAGAGAATTCATGGCTGAGATTTTATAAAGAAGGAATTGAAAGACTTCTCAGTGGAAAATATGCAGGTGCCTATGAAAAGGATCTGATCGCGGAATTTGATAAAAAGTTGCCGGATACACCACCCTGGCAAATTTAAATATATGCTATATATAAATTTTGAAAAACCTCTCGGCGGAATAAGCGACGAGGAAATTTTTAAGCTGTTGGATTCGGGTATAAGTAAACTGGGGGATCGCAGAAACGTGTTGGTCATTCCCCCCGACATCACGCGACTTCATTCCTTCGCCGGAGAAATAACCCAGATCGTTAACCGGTTGCTAGAAAATTCCATGAAAGACATCTTGCCGGCATTGGGGACCCACCGGGCGATGACCAAGGCAGAGATCATGACCATGTTCGGGGATGTGCCTGTCGAACTTTTCCGGGTGCATAACTGGCGGGAAGACGTGATGAAAATCGGAGAGATTCCCGGCAGCTTTATCCGCGAAGTCTCCGATCAAAAACTTGATTATCCATGGCCTGCCCAGGTTAATAAATTATTACTGAGCGACAAACATGACCTTATCCTATCCATCGGGCAAGTAGTGCCGCATGAAGTAGCCGGGATGGCCGGCTATTGTAAAAATATACTCGTCGGATGCGGAGGACCTGAAGCGATTCATAAAAGTCATTTCCTGGGGGCTGTCGTCGGGGCTGAAAATCTCATGGGAAAAACCGATAACCCGGTAAGAAAAGTTTTAAACCTGGCGGCTGAAAAATTCCTCAAAGATCTGCCCATTGTTTACCTGCTGACGGTGATCGGTAAGGATGATATGAACAGACCCAGGCTGAAAGGCCTGTATATGGGGGATGATATTGAATGTTTTAACAAAGCCGCCGCTTTATCGGTTAAGTTAAATATCAGATTATTGGAAGAGCCACACAAAAAAGTCGTTGTCTATCTTGATCCTCTCGAATACCATAGCACATGGCTTGGCAATAAAAGTATTTACCGTTCCCGGATGATGATTGAAGATAACGGGGAATTGCTTGTCATTGCACCGGGAGTAAAACGGTTTGGTGAAGACCCGACTATTGACGGCCTTATCCGGAAATACGGTTACCTGCATACGGACGAGATCCTGGAACTGGTTAAAAAGAACGAAGACTTGAAAATGAATCTCAGCGCGGCCGCCCATCTCATCCATGGCACTTCGGACGGACGATTTAAAATAACCTATTCCACCAATAAAATGACACCGGAGGAAATGACCGGCGTACATTATAATTACAGGGAATTAAATGATGCCTTAAGTCAATATGACGTCAATAAACTGAAAGAAGGCTATAATAAAATGCCGGATGGTGAAGAAATTTATTATATTTCGAACCCTGCTTTGGGATTATGGTCCCATAAAAGCAGGTTTCAGGGAAATTAACCTTAAAAATCAATATAAATAATGGAAAAGCTTTCGGATATTGGAATGATCGGCCTTGCCGTTATGGGATCGAACCTCGCTTTAAATATGGAAAGCAGGGGATTCAGAGTTTCGGTTTATAACCGTACTGTAAAAGGGGTTGAAGAAGGAATTGTGGATCATTTTATGAATGGGGTGGGAAAAGGAAAAAATTTCTTCGGTTCCGACGATCTTAAAACTTTTGTTCAGAGCATAAAACAGCCGCGGAAAATCATGATGATGATAAAGGCGGGAAACCCGGTTGACCAGCTCATCGACCTGTTAATTCCCTTACTCGACAAGGGTGATATCATCATCGACGGTGGCAATTCACATTTTCCTGATACGAACCGGCGTACTAATTATGTGGAAAGCAAGGGAATGCTATACATTGGTTCGGGGGTTTCCGGCGGTGAAGAGGGCGCCCTGCACGGGCCATCTCTGATGCCCGGCGGATCCAAGGCTGCCTGGCCGGAAATAAAGAATATTTTCCAGTCTATTGCTGCAAAAGTATCGGACGGCTCTCCCTGCTGCGACTGGGTGGGCGAAAACGGCGCCGGCCATTTCGTTAAAATGGTACATAATGGTATCGAATATGGCGATATGGAACTGATCTGCGAAGCCTATCATATCATGAAATCGGTGATGGGCATGAGCAATGAGGAAATGCATGATGTGTTCACGGAATGGAATAAGGGATTCCTCGACAGCTACCTCATTGAGATCACCCGTGATATACTGGCCTTCAAGGACAAGGATGGAAAATATATGGTTGATAAGATCCTCGATGCGGCCGGTCAGAAAGGGACAGGAAAATGGGCCGTTACCGCTGCATTGGATTTCGGGTCACCGCTGACCCTGATCGGTGAAGCGGTATTTGCCCGTGTGCTTTCTTCCATGAAGGAGGACAGGGTGAATGCATCCAAGTACTTTAAAAAACAGAAACAGTCCTTTTCAGGCGACAAAAAATCTTTCCTGGAGGATATAAGCAAAGCGTTATATGCTTCTAAAATTGTTTCTTACGCCCAGGGTTACGACCTGATGCGTGAGGCGGCAAAAGAATTCGGCTGGAAACTGAATTACGGAGGCATTGCCCTGATGTGGAGAGGTGGCTGTATTATACGGTCAGCCTTCCTCGGGAAAATAAAGGAAGCTTACGATCATAATCCTGAACTGACCAACCTCCTGCTTGATCCGTATTTCAATAATATTATACAGACTTCACAGGCATCATGGAGAAAAGTGATTTCAATGGCCGTTGAACATGGTGTTGCCGTACCTGCCATGAGTTCAGCATTGTCCTATTTCGACGGCTATTCTTCCGAATGGCTGCCGGCAAACCTGTTACAGGCTCAGCGCGATTACTTCGGCGCCCATCTGTATGAGTTGAAAGACCAACCGCGTGGGAAGTTTTTCCATACGAACTGGACAGGCCATGGAGGGGATACGGTTTCCACCGCTTATCAGGTGTAAGTGGATTTTCTTTTTGTTATATAAATTCGGAATACTAAACTAATTTTATATTTCTAACGAACGGATCTGGGGTTGGAAGCCGGAAGTCAGAGGCGGGAAATTTAAAAGAATGCACCCTCCGACCTCCGGCTTCTGATTTAAGATTTTATTTCATGAAGGTTATAGCAGCAAAAAAGATCCCCCCGACGGAAGAATTTATTGAAGATCTGAAACATGAATTTTCCGATCGTTATGCATATAAATCATTTGGGGCAGGAAGTAATAAAAGCATAATTATTCATAAGTCCACATTCATTGGAGTGGAGATCTCAGTGAATAAGAATGAAATTTTTATCGAAGCAGCACCGCCGACAATGGAAGGAGCTTTTTTCACCGCCTTCCTGCAATTTTTTTCGGGTTTGGGTATGTCTATAACGAAATTCGCTTCACCATTCTATAAATCATCTCCCTGGATAAAACTCGAAAATGAAGTAGGAGCTTATTTACAACATAAATTCAATGAATAAGGTATGTTCAAGTTAACCGGTCATTCATGCTGCCCTTCAGGCAATATAGGAAATGCCGGATCCATTTCCTTTTCGAAATCGTCAGACCGCTGACGTCCGACCTCCGGCTTCATTCTTCAGGCCTGCCATCCGTTTCTGAAAAATTATCCCTTAACTTTACATAAACTAATTTCACAACATGTTCAAACACTGGAAAATCATCTTATTTTTCATTCCATGGATCCTGTTGTTGTTAATACTTTTTCTCTGGTCCCTCGGTTTTAACCCTTTTGTAAAAAATAAAAACAAAACGGAGGTGATCAATACCACCACGATGCTGAATAAAATCGAAAACCTGGGACGAATGGAACTGGTGAGATACAATTTCAGCGAGATATACGATTACAAGGCATTGAGCGAAGGGAAGATCGCAACCGTTTCTTCCCTGGGCATATCGGATTACTCCCCCGATCTTAAAGTGGTGTTGATAGCCCGAGGGGAGGCGGTAGGTTGCATCGACCTCACAAAAATTCAACCTGGCGATATAAGGGAAAAAAAAGATACTATAATAATCTCGATGCCCGGTCCGGAAATCTGTTATCATAAACTGGATCTCGAACACACCCATATTTATGACTTTCAGCGAAAAGGCTGGTGGAGCCGGATCTTTTCCAATGACGAAGAAATGAAAAGCGTGATTGAAAGCGCTTACCGCAAAGCCGAAGATAATATCCTTTCCAGCGCAATTAAAGGGGGCATCCTGGAAAATACGGTTTCCAATGCAGAAACGATTTTGAAACCCATGCTGGAAGAGATGTCAGGGAAAAAGATAATTATGACTTTTAAACCGGACAGCATCCTCATTGCCCCCACCAAAAAATGAATGTGATTGGACGGGAATTAATTCCTGTCTTTTCCCCTGAATATCGCGCTATTTTGCGCCAAAACCTGAAAATATATTCGAAATAGCTTTGGTTAATTAAGTACCGTAAGCTAATTTTCCGGTATATTCATCCTTTCCCAGGAGGAAGCTTGAAAATTTAATTTTTTAAACTTTTAATAATTTTAAACCTTTTACTTCCTGCCTTCAACCACGGGCCGGGAGATGCTCAATTACCCGACAACTTATAAAAATCGCAATTTATGAAG
This sequence comes from uncultured Roseivirgaceae bacterium, assembly GCA_964395765.1. Lineage (GTDB taxonomy): Bacteria > Bacteroidota > Bacteroidia > Cytophagales > Cyclobacteriaceae > DATDPY01. Next base: position 15,450 of record CAYNCU010000089.1, read on the forward strand.
GATACAATAGCGCCTGGATTCAGTTCTATACCTGAACCCGGAAAAAGAGTAAAATGGACCTTAATTATTGTTCTTTTATTTTTATTTAAGCCGCCATCCTTCGCCCAGCTGACGCAAACCGTGAAGGGGCAAATAATTGACAAGGAAAGCAAAACAGCCATCCCGGGCGCCCATATTGTTCTGGTTGACAGTGACCCGGTGAATGGCACCATAAGTGATCCGGATGGCAATTTCCGCCTTACCGTACCGGTCGGCAGAATCAATCTTCTGATCTCTTGTATCGGATATGAAGAGGTAACTGTTTCAGCCCTGGAAATTATTGCCGGTAAAGAAACATACCTTCCGGTTGATCTTCGTGAAAGCGTCATGAGCCTGAAGGAAGTAGTTGTGCATGCTGACCTGGACAAATCACAGCCTGTCAACTCCATGGCCACGGTCAGCTCCCGAATGATCAGTACCGAAGATGCCAACCGCTATGCGGCCGGTTATTCCGATCCTGCCCGGATGGTAAACTCCTTTGCCGGGGTCGCCCCTACCGAAGGGGATAAAAATGATATTGTAATCCGGGGAAATTCCCCGCGAGGTCTCCAATGGCGGCTGGAAGGTATTGAAATCCCCTCGCCCAACCACTTTTCCGATGGATCGGGTGATACGGGTGGAGCATTCTGCATCATAAGCTCGGATGTGCTCTCCAATTCCGATTTTTATACGGGTGCATTTCCGGCGGAATATGGCAATGTACTGGCCGGAATCCTTGACCTGAACCTGCGAAACGGGAACCCCGATAAAAATGAATTTGCGGTTCAGATCGGCGTGTTCATCGGGTTCTGGGCGCAGGGGACGCTGTGGGTC
>CAYNCU010000090.1:0-16289 GCA_964395765.1 uncultured Roseivirgaceae bacterium
ATCTCAATACAACTGAAAAACTTTTGCCCGATACAATCATTGTACCATTTATGAAAGGTACCGTATATTTTCAATTGGCGGAATATGACAGCTCGATTCTGCAATTTCAAAAATCGCTTATTTATGATTCGGCCAGGGCTGAAACATATGTCAATCTGGCTTCGGACTATTTTTATATAAATAACCTTGTAAAGGCTGAAGCTTACCTGACCCTGGCCTTCAATATTGAACCCTTTAACCCGGATGCCGAAAATGTGAAATCATTGGCAGCATTGGAAAAAGGAGACAGGAAGGAAGCTTTGCAATGGATCAATAAAGCGCTGGCAACCCGTCCGTCTGACCCTTTTTTCCTGAATAACAGGGGCAGGGTTTATATTGCATTTGACAGCCTTGAAAAGGCGGAAAACGACATCGATAAAAGCCTTGAAATCGATCCGGAAAACGGCTGGGCATATCGGAATAAAGGGATACTTTACCTGAGTAAAAATAAACCGGAAGAGGCACTCAGGGTTATGACCCAGGCGATACAGCTCAATGAAAATATAAAACTGGTGCATTATTATCTCGGTAGGGTCTATGAAAAACTTGGCAGGAAACAGGAAGCCTGCGAAGCTTATAAAATCAGCATGCAAAGGGGGGAATCCAAAGGGGAGTCAGCGTATAGTCGTTTTTGCAAATAAATTAAATCATGGAAATATTTTACTGATTTTGTATAATGGCTTTGCCACGAATCAGTTTTCATGATCAGCTTTTTATATCTTCGCAAAAAAATCGATGAAAAGACAGGTCTACAAGCTTATTCCAAAGGCAGGTTCCATAAGCAATCTAAAATGTGTGGAGGAAGAAATGCCGGAACTGAAACCTGATGAAGTTACTGTGGAGGTGATGTCCATCGGTCTCAATTTTGCCGACGTGGCTTCCATCCATGGCCTTTACCGGGCTATTCCCGATGGGTCGTTCATTCCCGGCCTGGAATATGCAGGGGTGATCGCTGCAACAGGATCGGATGCCGGGAATTTTAAAACCGGCGACAGGATAATGGGCATTACCCGGTTTGGCGGATATGTTAACCGGATCAATATTCCATGGCATTATGTCATTAAAATTCCGGATGATTGGTCATACGAAGAAGGGGCGTCTTACCCGGTGCATGCACTGACGGCCTATTATGCATTAGTTAAACTGGCAGGGATCAAAGAAAACCAAACGATCCTGATCCATTCGGCTGCCGGAGGAGTGGGAATCATGGCCAACCGGCTGGCCAAAAGATTTCATGCTTTTACCATCGGGACCATCGGGAATCCGAATAAGGCGGAACTTTTAAAAAAGGAAGGTTATGATGAAATTATTGTACGCAACGACCATTTCAGGGAGGATTTGAAAAATTCACTGGGCGGGAATTCATTGAATATTGTGCTTGATTCCATTGGCGGGCAAGTGTTGAAAGACAGCTTCAGGTTATTGTCCTCCGAAGGCAGGCTGATTGTTTTTGGTTCGGCAAGTTTTATGACCCATGGTAATAAACCGAATTATTTTAAAATGCTGCGGAAGTACTGGAAACGACCTTTGATCGACCCGATGCGTTTACCGGAATGGAATAAATCGGTAATGGGGTTTAACCTTATCTATCTTTATGAACAGCGGGAAGACCTCCGGCAATACCTGGCCCACCTGGAAGAACTGGATCTCGGGAAACCTTTTATAGGGCACAGGTTTCATTTTGCGGAACTACCGGATGCCGTTAAATTATTGCAATCGGGTAAAACTACCGGGAAAGTAATTGTTAACAGCCGGTAAATAATTTTTTTCTGATCCTCTTAAACCTTGACTGGCGTTATTAGTCTAATTGAAATAATAACCTATAAAAAATTAATTTAAATATCATGAAAAGCTTGATTTTATCATTGGGACTGATCTTTGGCGTTGTTTTCCTTGCTTCGGCCCAGACAGTCACGCCAGGGGTGAACCAGCGGCAGAGAAACCAGACCCGTAGAATTGAACAGGGGGCGAATTCAGGGCAACTGACGCGCGGGGAAACACGTCGGCTGGCACGTCAGCAAAGGAGGATACAGGTTCAGAAGAAAGTGGATAAGGCTGACGGTAAGGTATCACCTGCGGAAAGAAAGCAGTTGAACAGGGAGCAGAACAGGGCTAACCGCCAGATTTATTATGATAAACATAATGCAAGAAAAAGACCATAGGTCATAAGCGGGTTAGTGTTTTATCGATAGATTAGTGGTCATCCTGTCTTTTACAAGGCAGGATGATTTTTTATTTTTAGAACAAAGTCATCACTTTAATCAGGGTATATTAAACCTTGAAATTTTGCGGAACGATGGATCAAAAAAAACAGGGTTCAATTAGACAGAATGGATACGTTTGAATCCAAGTTGAATAAAGAGCGATAATGATAGTATTACCCGATGAAAAATTTGTTCTGTAACGAAACACTCGGGCACATCCTGGCGGTTTTTAATTTGTCATCAACCTATATTTCATTCTGATTTTCACATTGATTTCTTTTACCAGCTTTTTACCGAAAAGCGTGGGAACTTTAATATTGAAATCTTCAGGTTTCACTTTGAAATCGGACCCCGCGCTGAGAAGCCCTCCGGATACTATCAGCATCCCGGGGTGATTTACCTGTTTTGTGACATTGTGGATGGTCAGGTTTCCGGTAACGGTGACCTGGTAATTGCCATCTTTATCCGGGTTAATATTACCGATATTCAATATCCTGCCCTTGAATTCGGATTGTGGGTATTTATCGGATTCAACGATATTTTTATTGAAAGCATCTTCCATCACTTGTTTTTTAAAATGAAAGGATCTCATTAACGCATGAAATTCGATCTCACCGGTTTTCCCGTTAAGGATGCTTTCGACCTGGTTATTATCCGCTTTAATATTTTCAAAGGGAGTTTCTCCATATAATTCTATAAACCCGTTTTTGGTTAAATATATCTGAGCTTTCAGGGGAATGACAGCTAGCAATAACAGGCTTAGTGCAAGAGCAGGTTTCATATTTTCCCTAAAATCATATTGCGGGCCATAGTCGTTTATGATGCTTTTCTAAAATGCCGACAAAGTATATCAATGGCAAAAAAACAACAGTGTTTTATCTGCCTGTAATATCCTGTGAGATCAGTGTTTGGCGGTTTTACTGATCAACGCGCAATTATTCAAAAGAACATCCAGCAGTTCACCTGAACATTGCCCTCGGATGACTGCTGTTTCTCCCTTTTTTACATCAATATCTTCAACTCTTCTTCCCTGGAATGTACAGATTACGCCTGATAGGGCACCGGCTTCACTGAGTGTGACATTAATGGTGGAATCGGATCCCAGTTCAACGGAAGTAACCGGGCCGGTTACCTGAAGGACCTTATCTATATATTTTTTTGAGGCGCCATCTTCGTCAATCTGGAAATCGTTAATGAGCTTTGCAGCGCTCAATGTATAATCCGGCTTCACGGTAGCAAGATCCTTATGTTTCTTAAAAAACAAATAGAGGCCATAGGATACACCGGCCATACCCGCGATCACGACAACCAATAAAATTATTAACAGGTTTTTTCTTTTCATAATACCTATGGTTTCGTTTGACTAATTACCCATTGGTTCGTATTTCATATCAACCGTAACTGCCATTTCCTTAGCAACCTTATCCCGCACTATACTGGGAATTTCAATATTATAATCTTCCGGTTTTACCTTGAAAGAAGATTTGGCATCTATTTTTCCATTGGATATTTCCAGCGTGCCGGGTTCCGATACGTCCTTGGTTACATTATGAATGGTTAGCTGCCCGTCGACCTGTACATTGTATACGCCGTCTTTTTTGAAATCTACCTTGGCCATGTCCGCAATTTTACCTTTGAAAATGCATTTGGGGTATTTATCGGATTCTACAAAATTTTCATTGAAATGCTCCTCCATCAGGGCTTTTTCAAAATGAAAGGATTTCATCAGCAACTGGAAAACAATTTCTCCGGAGCCCGCATCAAGAATACTGGCCACCTGGTTATTATCGGCTTTTATCGTTTCGAAAGGAGTCTGACCGAAAAATTCGATAAATCCGTTCTTGGTAATGAATTTTTGAGCTTTCAGGGTGCAGAAGGGAAGTAAAAACAGGCTAAGAAGCAGTATCTTTTTCATATTGCAAGGTTTAAATTAAATAATTTTTTATTTAACTCAAGAATTATACCGGAATTCCGGTTTTGTAACTGTACTGTATTTTTTGGCAAATGGTGGCTAGTAGGTATCCTGAATTTTTTTCTTTTCCTTATTATAATCCTTTAACGTGAATACACGGGAAATATTAAAACCGAAGTATATGTCTCCTTTAGTCCACTGACCGGTGGTTTCACCGATAAATCCTTTCTCGATCATCGAAAGGGAATTTGTAAAGATTAACTGAAATACATGGCCTCCTGTTTCAATATCGATCCCGAGCGAAAGGGGATTGGTAATTACGGTAGGGCTCCGGTAAGGGATCGGTTTGGCGACATAATAATACTCAGCGTTAAAACTGATCCTGTGGGAAAGCTTGATGCGTCCTCCCAATCCTATTGAATAAAGGTCATTCGGATCGAGTTCGGTATTCGTCAGGTTCCTGTGTACGATGGTCGGTGAGACCTGGAATGAAAATGCATCACTGAATTTTCGTGCGATGAGCATCTGGTAAACATAAGCCAGCCGCGAAGAAAAATAATATTTCTGATCGGGGTTCGGCCATTTAATGGTTTTAAGGGCTACCGATGTGAAAAAGGAAACTGAAACCGGGGAATACCTCGCCCCCGTGCATTGGCGGATCGGGCTGAACTTTAAAAAACCGTCGTAGGTTTTCTCATTACTGCTTCGTCCGGCCCCAACCATAAGCCAGTTTGTTATTCCATATTCCAAACCAAAGCGCATGGTGGACTGGTCGAGGCCGAAAAGATTGTAAGCTCCGGAATTAAGTTTTCCGAACCGGTGTGAAATCCTGAAATCCAACTGCCCGGCCTGCATTCTTTCTATCGATTGCCCGTTAAGAATTCGTGTCGATTTAAAGGTGGCGCTGGCATAATTGACCTGCGGTTGTGCATTCTGATCCAGCAGGTTCATCAGGTCATTCTGTGCATAAACCTGCTTGAAAATTAAAAAGAACAGAAGACCCGGAAAGTATAAAAAAAGTTTTCTCATTTTAAATTTTATAGTTTTCAGTTATTCGGTTTCCCGGCACTAAGCCATAGCTGGTATTGTTTAAGGGAACAATTATCGATCATTCCGCCGTTTTTGGGCATCGCTGAATACCCGTTTTCATGCAGAATGGAACCGCGGATCCGGTCGCTCATGGCCACCACATCGGCATAATTCTGCAATTTGATATTTCCACCGAAAGAAGAAGCTGCGCTGTTGGAATGACAGGTCCAGCAATTGTTTTGCAAAAGAGTAACAATGCTACCGCTGAAAGTCACATTCGTTGTATCGCAATTGGTGGATAGTTCCGGATAGAGGTATTCTATATTATCATAATAACAGGAATATAATATTCCCGTCAGGAGGGTGAAAAAGAGTAATGCATATAATATATTTTTCATGGCTATTGAATGGTTCGGTTATTGGGCGATCCTGCATTGACCCATTTTTTAATTATGTCGATCTCACAGGATGATAAAGACCCGGCAGGAGGCATGATAGCATACCCGGCTTGTCCGGTCAGGGCAGCCATCAATTTTCCGTTCGAAACGGCAGCAGCAACATCACTGTAGTTTTCAAGATGCAAACCTTTCTGTGCATTGGCTCCGCTGTGACATCCATAACAATAGGTTTGAATAACAGGCCAGACACTGCCTGAGAAGGTAACAATACTGGAAGTATCACAAATACTGCCGCAGTTTTCATTCAGGGCACCGTATCTGATCCATTGATAAATAGTGTCTATCTGCGCCGTATTTAAAGGGGATTGGGGAGGGGGTGGCATAAAATTTTCACCTCCTGACGTAATTACCCGGTAAAGCCGGCTTGAATTCGGGGATCCGGGAACCACAATGGTGCGGATATTATTGTAACTGGTAAGGGGCCGGGCATCATCTTCTCTTGACGTACCGTCATGGCAACCCGATAAAGTACAATTCGCCTGAATAAGAGGTAAAACGTCGCGTTGAAAACAAGCCCGGGAATTATAATAATTGGAATCAGGCGGAATGGATGGGTTACCCTGTCCCGAACAGTCAAAGTCACCAGCACCCTGTTCAATCCACATCCGGATAAGGATTCTATTTTGTTCTGAAAGAGGCTGATCAGGCGGCATAGCCATTTCGCCCCATAAAGCCGTAATGGCTTTGTAAGAGAGGCTTTTTAATGGTTGCCCAGGCACAACAGAAGAAAGGATTCCGTTATACGTGGTAAAATCAAAGCCGGATTCATTTCCCCCGTTATGACATCCCGACATGGCACAACTGTTTTGAAAGATCGGCAGAATCTGACTTTGAAAACAGATCTGGGGAAATGCTGATAAAGATTCCGGCTGGTGCTGGCAGGATATTATCCCTGCGCATACCGCAAGCGGAAAAACCGCGGAAATTAATAATTTCAGTTTGAGGTTATTTGACATTGTTGGCAGGCAAAAAGTTATTACTATAAAAAATCCGGTGAATATATGAATTCTTCATCATGCTATGAATTATTATTAGCAATTATTAACAACCAATCATAAATAATTTGGTCTTAGCGTAAAGGTGTTTGCGGTGATTTGATTTTAATAAGATGATTGAAAGCAATTAATAAATTACAAGCTTTGAGGCATTGAAATTTCAGATCTACGGTAGGCATAAAAATATTAATTGGTTTTAGAATTCATTAAATCAATCAGGCTGTTGAAGTATAAACGCTATCCCTTTTAACAAAAGTATATTTCCTATGTAAAATTAATGTTAAAACATTGATAAGGGTTAAAATAACCGGTTTATTGAAAAGAAATCCCTGTTTTGAAAAGCTAACGATCAGGTTTTCAGTAACTAGCTGGAATATTCAGACAGAAATTTATGCATCAACTGATCTGAACGGTGAATGCTGGTTAAGGCCCATTTGATCCTCAATTCATCTTTTTCTTCATCGCTGAGTTTCCAGTCAATACCGGAATCCCGCAGCCTTGAGGTTAAAGTGTAAAGAATCAGGGCCCCGGCTACCGATAAATTGAAACTTTCCGTAAACCCTACCATAGGGATACATATAAAGTCATCGGCGAGATTAAGAATGGTTTCCGAAATTCCCCGCTTTTCACCCCCCAGAAAGATGGCCGTTTTCGTATGGATATCCAGCTCTGCTGCTTCTTTGCTTTTCCGATGAGGGGTGGAAGCCACAATCCGGTACCCCTTTTCCCGTAAGAAGGCGATGCATTTTTCCGTATTGTTACCATCGCCGGTATAGGGATGTACATCGACCCATTTATCCGCGCCCCCGGCAATGGTTGTGGATATTTTATACTGATTATAATTTTCAATGATATGCACATCCTGTATCCCGAAACAATCGGCAGTCCGGATAAGGGCGCTGGCATTTCTTTCCTGGTAGGTGTCTTCGGCGGCAATGGTAAGATGACGGGTCCGGAAAGAGAGAACTTCTTCAAAACGTGCGGCCCTTTCTTCTGTCATGTGCTTCCGGAGAAAGACCAGAAATTTCTTTTTGTCAGGGACACTTTGAAGGAGGTTATCCTCAGGTTTCATAAAATATTCGGGATTCTTTTGTTATTTACCGGTAGCTACTGCCATAAAATTAAGTCAAAGTCACGGGGCGATGAAATAATGAAAGGATAATTATTTAAATTGATTTTATAATATGGACAGATCATAAATATCACATCAATGAATCGGACAGAAATTCCGGTGTTGATCCTTGGCATCGGGAATGAAATTCTAACTGACGACGGCATAGGTCCGAAGCTGGTTCACGAACTGGAGAAGACACTCGGGCCCGGCAATTTAAAATACGTTACTTCAGCCACGGGGGGCATGGATGTCATTGATCTTATGGCAGGGTATAATAAGGCTATCATTATTGACGGGATAAGGACCAGGGAAGGAATGCCGGGAAGCGTTTACCGGTATACTCCCCGGGATTTCAGGGAAACCCTTCATCTTTCAAGTTTTCATGATGTTTCATTTTTGACTGCACTCGAGTTGGCAGAAAAAATAAACTTGAAAATGCCCCGGCAGATTCATATTATCGCCATAGAAATTGTTGAGGATATTACTTTCAGCAATGATTTCAGCCCGCAAATCCGTGAAAAATATTCAACCATCTTCGGGACCGTACTTGAGATGGTTACCGACCTGACAGGAAATTAATAATATGCCAGTTTTTATTTTTTAGTCACCGGATATTCAATCGTTGTCTATAAAGCCAATAAATTATCCTTCGTATTCAACAGGAGTGAATAAACCGTCGATCTGTGCGAGCACCTGTTCATCGGTAAAGTGCCGGCCTTTGATGGCACCTGAAGGACAGGCGGCCACGCAAACCCCGCAAGCCTTGCACAACGCGCTGATCACATGACTGTGTTTTTCTACTTCGTTGAACTCGATGGCACTGTAAGGGCATAATTTATTGCAGAACCGGCAACCGGAACACAATTCTTCGTTCACCTCGGAATATACGGCATCCACTTCGATTTTGCCTTTTACAATTCTTGCCATTATTCGGGCCGCAGCCGCTCTTGCCTGCGCTACCGTATCGGGGATATCCTTTGGTGCCACACAGGTTCCGGCGATGAATACACCGTCTGTGGTGGTGGCCACCGGCTCAAGTTTGGGGTGACTTTCAATAAACCAACCGTCTTTATCCTGGCTGATATTGGCCATGTGTGCCACCTCGCTGGCATCCTCTCTGGCCTCCATGCCCACCATTAATACCACGAGGTCGGCAGGGATTTCAATATGTTCCCCGGAAAGTCTCTCGTTTACCTCAATCAGCATTTCGCAGTCGTCCTTGGCCTCTGCCTTATGAATAACCGGCCGGTTCTCTTTGTCATACATGAGAAACAACGTCTTGGCTTCCGAAGTTCGTTTGTAAAAATCCTCATGGCCTTTGCCAAAGGCATGCATGTCAATGTATATATCCGAAATATAACAGGTGGGATTTCCTGCCTTGATTTCATGGGCATATTTTAAAGCGGTCATGCAACATACCCTTGAACAATAAGTATGAAATTCCTTATTCCGGCTTCCAACACAATGAATGATGGCGACATACTTCGGCGCTTTTCCTTCTTTGGTTACTATCTTCCCGGCCTTAATCATTTTTTCAAGCTCAAAGGATGTGATCACGTTCGGATGTTTCCCATACCCGTAATGGGTGATCCGGCCGGCATCGAATTCCTTATACCCGGTGCATATAGCCACATTTCCGATTTTCACTTCTTCAGCAACGGAATTCCCGTTACCGTTCACAGGAAGTTTTTCAATCGTAGCCGAAAAATTTCCAACGAAACCGGAAAGCGATGTCACCTTGGACTGCATGAAAACTTTAATCTTATTGTTCGACATCGTTCGGGTGATCCTTTCGGTCAGGAGATCACGGGCAGAGTAAAAATAGGGTGCGGTAAGATCAATACGCGCTACATTACCGCCTAAATGATCTGCTTTTTCCACCAGGTATACCTGGTGTCCCGCGTCAGCCAACTCGAGGGCTGCCGTCATCCCCGCGATACCACCGCCGATGACCAATACATTCGGCGACATATCCACATCAATGCTCTCCAGGGCCTCATGGACTTCAACACGGCGTACGGCAGCCTGAACCAGGGCCATTGCCTTCCGGGTTGCTTCCCTGGGATCCGTATGCACCCAACTGCATTGCTCACGGATATTGGCCATTTCCAGTAAATACTGGTTCAATCCCGCCTTGCGCAGGGCCCTGCGGAAAGTTCGTTCGTGCATATTGGGACTGCAGGCGGCAACCACAACACGGTCCAATTGGTTTTCCCTGATATCCTCCGTGATCATGTCCTGCCCCGGGTTGGAACACATGTATTTATAAGTTTTAGCCAGGACAACGTTGGGTATGCCGGAAGCAAATTTTGCAACCGCCTCCACGTCAACCATCTTGGCAATATTGGTTCCGCACCAGCATATGTATACTCCGATTCTGGGCGCTTTCATAATTTCTTTTTTGTTATTAATTATTACTCAAATTTTTATTCATCTCTTTTAAGATCACGGATTTTTTCATTTCCGAGAAATATACCGCGAAAGGCCGGTAAGCCAGGTGTGACCATTTTGAGAAAGGTACTTCAATACAGATCATGGGTACCAGTACGGCCATGTGCACGATGTAGGTATAATAAGCGGGCGCCGGCATTCCATTAATTCTGAAAATATGCAAAAGGATCCCGGATAGCGTCGTTAGTAACAATAAAACAATAAAGATCCAGTCACTGCTGTGTGATAACTTGAATAGTTGGGAAGATTTTTTTATCCGTCCCCAGAAGAAAAAACCAAGACCGGCTAACAATCCGGCAGTGGCATAATAGCCAAGAATCCTTTGGGGATTGTACCAGGGATAAATATGATCCGTCTGAAACCACGTGAGGAAACCGACAATAAGAATAAACATTAAAGTATATCCTGTCATCAGAAACCAGTGAAACATCCAGTAATTTTTATCCTTGCATGTATTAAGGCGTCGTTGGGTGAAAAACTGAAAAATTAACTGGTAGGCATGTACGAAATAGGAAGTAAATGGAATCTTTACCGTTTTATCGCGGTAAATGGATAAATACCACATCCTGAAAATATTGGATAGGAGTAATCCGCCTACCGTAATGGCCATAATATGGTCCCCGATGTCTATCCATTTCAATGGGAACATTTCATTAAGCCTTACACCTCCCTCCGCGGTCAGGGAGGTGACGATTCCGTAAGGATTTATCGGACCGAGTAATGCAACCACGATCAGGCCGATTAAAAATATAGCCGATAATTCCCACCACGCAGATTTATAAAACATCTTCGATAAGCCGGTCCAGTCGTAGACGGATGTAAGGTACCTCCGGAGCACCATCATGGTACCTCCCGGATTGGCATTTCGGGGACAAAGATCGGAGCAGTCCCCGCAATAGTAACAAAGCCACGGTTCCAGCGTCGTCTCGATTTTTTTATCCAAACCCATCTGCAGAAGCCGCATGGATTTACGAGGGAATTTATAAACATCGTCGGCGTGTGGGCAGACTGTTGAACAGTCCCCGCATTGATAACATAGTTGTACTTCCTCCGTACCGTATTGGTTCAGAACATCAATAAATTGTGGATTTACCCGGATAGCCATAATGCCTCCTTATATTGCGTGAATAGTTTTTGCTTTTTCTTCGATTTCGCTGAGCGGAATGCTGCTCATGTGACCGATGCCTGTTTTGCTTGACAGGCTCCGTAAAACCCCGGCCGCTACTGCAGAAGCCTGGGCAACCGTATCGGGAATATCCTTCGGACCCTGGCACATCCCCGCCACATATATGCCGCCGCGGTCGGTATCGGTAGGACTGCCGTTATAATTCAATTCGGAAAACCATCCGTCAGCATCCCTGCTGATTCCCAACATCCGGCTTATTTCCTCCGTACCGGGACTGGGGATCAGTCCGACTGCAAGTACCACCATATCAACCGGAAATTCATATAACCTGTCGTGGATTATATCTTCTCCTTTCACATACAGCTGGTCATTGACCATGCTTACCGAGGCTGTATGTCCCCGGATCACAAATGTTCCCTCCTCCTTGATGCGGTCGGCAAATTCTTCATAACCTTTACCGAAGGCCCGCATATCAATATAGAATTCATAGACCGATACATTGGGGATCTTTTCCTTGATCAGGTGGGCAAACTTCAGTGAATACATGCAGCACACCCTTGAGCAGTAGGAATTATATTTACTGTTCCGTGAACCGACACAATGGATCAATGCCACGCTCCTGGGTACCAGGCCTTCCGGTGAAAATACCCATTCGTCTTTCTTGGCTTTTTTATTAAAAACCTTCGTTTTAGTAACGATCCTGCCGCCGGTGGTACCGGAAGCATTCGTCAATCGTTCAAATTCCAGGGAGGTAAGTACATTAGGAAATTTTCCGTAACCGTATTGTTCGATCTGACTGACATCGAGCAATTCGTAACCGGTGGCAAGAATTATATTGCCTACCTCAATATCAACGGTCGTGTCTCTTGCATTCAGATCGATGCAATCTTTCGGGCATTTCCGGACACAAGCTTCGCATTTTCTGCCTTTGGCAATATAACGACAAGCCTCCGGGTCGATCATGTAGGCGTTGGGAACAGCCTGGGGAAAGGGAATATAGATTGCTTTTCTCACCGATATACCGGAATCGAATTCACTCTTCACTCTTTCCGGGCAGGGAACGGCACAATCACCGCAGGCAACACAAGTTTTTATATCAACATATCTTGCTTTTTGCTTGATTTTCACACGGTAAGCACCCGGTTTCCCGATTACTGAAATGACTTTTGACATCGTCATCAGGTTGATCATTTCGTGTTGACCGACAGATACCATTTTCGGGGTCAGGATACAGGCAGCACAATCGAGGGTAGGGAAAGTTTTATCGAACATGGCCATATGGCCACCAATGGTTCCACTCTGTTCAACGAGATAAACCCTTTTCCCGGCATCGGCAATTTCCAGGGAAGCCTGAATTCCCGCAATACCGCCGCCGATGATCAAAGTAGCCGGGTTAACGGGATTCCCGCCTGGTATGGCGGCCAGGGAAAACGGCACACCCATAGTAGCACAGGCTACAATGGCTTTGGCACGGTCCAGGGCGTTTTCTCCTTTCGCGCCGTGTTCCTGGAATGAGGCCAGTCGCACTTCCTTCGGATTGGCTCCGACTATAGCCATGGCTTTGGTAAAATAGGGTTTAAAAAATCCCGGTATATCACCGGCAATAACAACTCTTTCCAGATTGTTTGAACGGATCGTCTCCACAAGATTCTTAACCTCCATCCTTGGTTTAACGCCTAGTATCTCGACAGATTCTACTTCCGGAAGATTGGTTGAATATTTTGCAATGGCATCCAGGTTCAATCCGGGCTGTTCTTTTATTTGACAGAAAAATACTCCGGTACGCATAAGTCCATTGGGTTAGATTATTTTAATTTCATTTATCATAGGCGTGAATCAATTCCTGGTTACACGCTGTAACAACTTCCCGTCGGCATCATAAATGTCCACCGTCATGGGCATTTGCCCGGGAAGACTGTGGGTAGCACATGAAAAGCAGGGGTCATAAGCACGGAAAGCCATCTCTACCATATTCAGAATGCCGTCGGTCACCTCTACCCCTTTTTTAATGAGGCCTTGCGCCGCTTTTTTGATCGACATATTGATCGCAGCATTGTTATTTGTTGTGCCCACAATAATATTGACCTTGGTCACGATCCCCTTTTCATCGGTCCAGTAGTGATGGGTCAGTGTTCCTCTTTGTGCTTCTACCGTCGCCACGCCTTCGCCGATAATTTTACCTATGGGAGCACGAAGTTCTTTTCCTGTGATATCGGGATCTTCGGCCAATTCAAGACAATGTTCTGAGGCATAGAGAAGTTCGATCAGGCGGGCCCAGTGCATGGCCAGGGTGGCGTGGACCGGCTTGCCTCCCAGTGTACTGTACATTCTTTCATATTCCTTTTGCGCCAGGGGCGTAGCCATTCCGTCGGCAACATTAAGCCTGGATAATGGTGTAGCATGATATACGCCTGAATCCTGTCCGTCGATCAGGCCTTTCCAACCGATCTTTTTCAGGTAAGGGAACTTAAGGTAACTCCACGGTTCCACATGTTCTTCCACAAATTCACGGTAGTCGACTGGAGCATACTTGTATAATTCCGCACCTTCCGTATCTACTACCCTGATTTTACCGTCATAGAAATTTACTTTATTCTGATCATCCACCAGTCCCATGGAATGCAGCTTGAGCGCATAAGGACCGTTGAGGATAATATCGACGTATTCTTTATTGGCCAAAACAACATCGTCAAAAATTTTCAATGAAAATTTGGCAAACTCGATAAAGCCTCTTGCTTTTTCAACGATATCATCACGTTGCTCTTCAGTCAGCCCTTTTCGCACCCCGCCGGGAATGTTCATAATAATATGAGTCTGGTGGCCACCGAGCAAGGCCTGGATTTCCTGTGCGAGCCTTCGTTGTTTTATCACTTCTTTACCGATATCATTTCCTACTTTTCCGATCACGCCCAGTATATTCCTTGCTCCTTTGGGAGCTTGCGGTCCGACAACGAAATCGGGGGCGGCCAGGGCATAAAAATGCGCGATATGACTGTGTACGAAATGGGCCATATATACGAGTTCTCGTAACTTGCGGGCCGTGGGAGGGGGCTTAAGGCCGAATACCTCATCCACCGCCTTTCCGGATGCCATATGGTGGCAACCCGGGCAAACGCCGCAGATCTTGGTAACGATTTGCGGTAACTCTTCCACCGGCCTTCCTTCGCAGAATTTTTCAAAACCTCTTAATTCGGGCACCTGGAAGTAAACATTATCTACATCGCCTTCGTCGTTCAGGAATATCTCAATTTTGCCATGCCCTTCAAGGCGCGTGATGGGGTCAATAGTTATTCTGTTCATATCACTTTTCTCCTTATATAAGAAGCCGGCAGGCTGAAGCGGTAAAATGTACCGGCCGGATCAACTAGATCTTCAATTACCTTACTGATTTTTTCCGGGTCTTTTTCATCGATTACACTGGCAATCGCCGACATCATCTTAGCGCCAGGATCCGATTCCCCTGAAGTCGGGCCGTAGCAACCCCGGCAGGGGGCATTGCCCTTGATACAGCGATATCCGCAGCCGGACCTCGTGGCAGGGCCCATACAAAGCACACCCTGTTCCATAAAACAGGTTTCCCCGTCATCCTCGATTTCCCACGGACGATAGAATTTTTTTATTTTTTTGTTTTCCGTTTTTTTCCTCGTGCATTCTTCACATTGTGCCTTTGTTCCGGCACCGATTACAGAACCCCTGGGAGGAAGCTCAGCGCCGGATACGATAGCCGTGAAAACCTCAAGCAGCCTGTCGGTTTGTGGCGGGCATCCCGGCATGAAATAATCTACTTCGGTAACTTCAGCCAGGGGCCTTACATCATTATAAAATTCCGGAAGTTCCAGCACGCCTTCTTCCACTTTATATTGTGGCTGGGGTCTGACTTTCGCGGGATTATGGGTGGATTCAGTTTCTTCATATACGCGCCGGAGAAGGTCTTCCCGGGTGGAAAAATTGGCCAGACCCGGTATTCCGCCCAGATGGGCACAACTCCCATAAGCCACCAGAATCTTACTTTTTTTCCGAAGCAACTGGGCCATATGTTCATTTTCACTGTTCCTTACGGCCCCGTTGAACAGGGTGATGTCTATATCATGATCCGGCATATTTTCAACATCCGAATACTTAATGTCCAGGGCTATCGGCCAGAATACGAGGTCGGCTGCTGCTACCACATCAAATAGCTTTTCATGGACATCCAGTACCGAAACACAGCATCCGCCACAGGCTGATGCCCAGTATACCGCCATTTTAAGTTTTGATTTTTTTTCTTCCATGACAGGATGTTTTAAGTTAGAAGCTCCATGGTCTCTTTAACCTTGCAGTGACCGAGGTCCGAGATCGTCTGAGTAAAACTGTTTACCAACTCGGTATATTGCTTTCCTTCACTGGCGCTGATCCATTCCAGTTTCAGTCTTTCCGGTTCAATACCCATTTGAATAATGTACTTTCTTAACAGGTGGTATCGCCGCAAACACCGGTAATTTCCCTCCTGGTAATGACAGTCACCGGGATGACATCCGCATAAGAGTACTCCGTCGGCCCCTTTTCTGAAAGCGCGGAGGACGAGGGTGGGTTCAATTCTTCCGGAGCACATTACACGAATGACCCGGACATTCGGCTTGTATTCCATACGCGATGTCCCGGCCAGGTCGGCTCCTGTATAGGAACACCATTTACATAGAAATGCGATTATTCGAGGATTATAGTCCATGTATTTTTCCGCCTTAACAAATCGGCTTTTTTTTAAAAAATTATTTAATTAAAAAATCAGTATTTAATATTTACCTATTTATCCGGGTTATAAAACCTGGTCCCGGAAACCTTAACTTTTCTATATTGAGAACAAAAAGTGATCATCTTCGATAAAAGATGCTGAAAATTGACCGTTTTGAAAAATAAAAATTTTTAAAAAAGTATTAATTTTAATGTTCATTATTTCACATAAATTTGTAATTACAAGTTAT
>CAYNCU010000091.1:0-16262 GCA_964395765.1 uncultured Roseivirgaceae bacterium
AGCCTAATCATCGCCACATCACCACTAAATAATCTAAAACTTCAAAATGATTATTACCTCGACTTATATCCTATAAAGGGAGGAGGCATTGAACCGGATGAAATGATGGCGCGTAATTACTTCCCTGTGCATTCATTTATAAAAATGGAACTGGAACCGGACAAGGCAATCGTATTCACATTCGACGAAAATAAACTCCTGCAATTATTCAAACAGAACCGGATCCGTCTTCAGCATGAGATGATTGATGAATATGTATTGATCACCGCCAGTACAAAAGACCTGCAGCAATTCATAGAAAAATATTCTGCCGATAAGGGAGTCTTCGAAAAACCGGATATTTTTATACGCCTTAAGGAATAATATCCGGAATTTAGCTACATTTATAGATTGAAGAGGGAGACATAACCGCGTAAAAGCAGGTTCATTCAGATCCTTTCAGAAACAGTAATCGAATTTCCAATCTATCATATATCTATCGGATAAGGTGCGGATCCACAATACCAAGGTGAACTGTTTAAATAAAAAGATCATTGGTTATTATACCCAGGGAAGGAAGTTTACGCTTTTTATTTCCTTAATTTTCTACCTGGTTATTTCCGTTTCCATCCCGGTATTGTCACAAGTTACCAACGACAGTAAAAATAAGCCGGATCAGAATAATCATTCCGCCATTCCGGAGTCCGCCCTCCTGCTTTCAAAATATATACAATATCCCTCCGTTTCCGGGAGTGAAAAAGATGCAGCGGAATTTTTGGTGCAACAATGTAAAGACAAAGGACTGTACGTTAAAATTTTCAGCGATAAACAGGGGGGGTACAATTTTGCTGCTTCCCTGTATCCCCTGGATCTCGGTCTTCCGAACATAATATTTTTAAATCATATGGACGTCGTTCCCACCGGTGACCTTAGTGACTGGGATTTCAAACCATTTTCCGGGAAAATTGAAAAGGGCATGATTTATGGCCGGGGATCCATTGATATGAAAGGAATGGCGATCATGCAACTGGAAGCCATTGCAAAGTTCAAGGCGGCACACAGTGACGAACAGGAACATTTTAATGTTACCCTGCTGTGCGTTTCCGGGGAAGAGGATTTCGGACCCATGGGAGCCGGCTGGGTGGTCAATAATTTTCTGGACGTCCTGAACCCGGTTGCCGTTTACGGGGAAGGAGGATCCGGTGTTTATTGAATCAATTCGAAGCAGCCCGACAAACCGATCATGTGTGTTTTTATAGCCGAAAAAAAAGCATTATGGCTTGAGTTGAAGGTTAAGGAAAGTACGTCGGGCCATGGTTCGGTTCCACCGGAAATTTATGCCAATAAAACTGCCATGAGTGAATTGTACAGGATACTGAAAAAGAAACCTAAAATAATTTTAAATCATTACACCAAATCAACTCTGAAAAAGCTTGGCGAAATTGAAGGAGGTTTCCGTGGTTTCGTATTAAAAAATATAGTATTGTTCAAGCCTTTCGTTGCCGCTAAATTACGTTCAGACCCCCTGGTGATGTCGACCTTATCCAATACCATCACCCTGACCAGGATCAATAACCCGGAAGGTTCTACAAACCAGATCGCCCAGGAAACTTTTGCCGATCTCGATTGCCGATTGTTACCCGGCTATTCTTCAAAGAAGTTTATCGCCGATCTGAATAAAAATATCAAAAAGAAGAATACAAAGATTGAAATTATTAACCAGAGCAAGGAGGCAGATTCCAGCCCGCTGGGAGACTATTATTACAAATTTGCAGATGCCCTGAAAAAAGTCTACCCCAACAGCAAGGTAATCCCCATACTTTTTCCTGCCGTTACCGATAATAATCATTTCAGGAGCCATGGAATACCGACCTACGGGATCAACCCGGTGTGCCTTTCAAAGGACCTGCTGAAAACCATACATAATGTAAATGAAAGGATTTCGGTGGAGAACGTCGAAGACGGGATAATGGTCTACTATGATTTCCTGGAGTCGATGAGTAAAAACAAACCGGAACTGGCTTCAGGAAAAACCGAGGGATCGGGAAATACGGTTAAGTAAATACCGGAATTTTTATTCATATTTTTGAGCGAGGATCTTCATGATAGATTTTCGGATTTAGAATTTTGATTTTAGACCTGAAATTTTTTCGTACCTGACAATAGCTATACACACTCCAACTCCTCCCTGGAAGGACATTCATTGTTTACATTCTCATTAGAGAAGGAATTAATTCAGTTAGATTTTACCCTGATGCGGAATTTGCTTCCGTTCCTGTAAATTTTGGATTTTCAAACAAACCAGAAGCCGGACGGAAGAGATCTTATCTGATTAATAGAGATAACCGGGTTATGTCAATACTTCTTGAACTAAAATCTATTTCTAACCGTAAGATCACGAGAGGATGTACTTTAGCGTGGAATTTACTTCCATGGCGTATTAACCAGGATATCCGTCCTATTTCATCTTTCAACCGCATTATTCCCGTTTTCATCGAATTAGTTTAAAAATCCTGTTCTCTCTTTTTATTCCCTCGTATATTTCATAAGGTTAAGACTGCCATGAAAAGGGGAAAGCATATTCGTAATATTTTTTTAAAAATTGGATTTCACCTGGTATTCTGGGCCGTATCCTTTTACATACTGCTGAACAACCATGCTTCATCCAGTGAACTGTCTGCAATTGATTACATCTATACAGCCTTGTACCTTATCGCCCCGGTGATCGCAGTGTATGTGAATTTTTATTTTTTGATCCCCCGGTTTTTTCAAAAGGGAAAATATATAATATACATTTTATCATTCGCGGTGATGGTTTTCCTTTCGCTTGGGATCCATTCATTTTCCTTTAATGTTCTTACTGACCTGTTATTTAAGAATTATTACATTATTTCTTACCTGGATACCTGGCAGATAATCCGCACGGTTATTATATTCCTGGGAATAACCACCCTGGGGCACCTGTCGCAATCATGGTTTGAATTATTTGAATCGAAAGCAAAACTACAGGAAGTTGAAAAGGAAAAAGCCTTGTTCCAGCTCGAGTCATTACGCGCCCAGATCAACCCGCATTTTCTTTTCAATAGCCTGAACAGTATTTATTCCCTGGCATTAAAAAATTCAGGTCAAACCCCGGGGATCATATTAAAATTATCGGATGTACTGCGGTATGTAATTTATGAATCGAATGAAGAAAGTGTTGAACTGGCAAAGGAGCTTGAATTTATCGGCAATTATATAGAACTCCAGAAACTTCGTACCCACGTGGCAGAGGTCGTTCGTTTTACCGTTAACGGAGAAAGCGGCAGGATCAGGGTTGCTCCCCTGATCTTCATTGTATTTATAGAGAATGCATTTAAGCACGGATTGAAAGGAGATATCACCAACCAGTTTATCAATATTATTTTTAATATTACGCAGGAAAACATTGAATTTATTTCTGAAAACAACACCGGGAAAGGAAGTAGTATCCGGAATGAGGATAACGGTGGCGTCGGGCTGGAAAACGTAAAAAAAAGACTGGACCTGATGTATCCCGGAAATTATTCACTTGAAATAAATCAGTCCCGGGAAAAATATTCACTTCATCTTACCATCGGCTTATGAATCCAATGAATTGCATCATCGTCGATGATGAACCCTTGTCGCAGGATGTATTAAAAAAATACATCCAGGATACGCCAGGGTTAAATCTTGTAATATGTTGCTATAATGCACGTGAAGCCATGGAGGCCATCCGGGAATATGCCATCGACCTGATTTTCCTGGATATCAACCTGCCGAAGCTAAGCGGTATAAATTTTTTGAAATCGATCGATAACCCGCCTATGATCATTTTCACTACCGCCTATCCCCAGTATGCTGCCGAAGGATTTGATCTCGATGCCGTGGATTACCTGGTGAAGCCCATTTCCTTCGAAAGATTCCTCAAAGGATTTAACAAAGCCTATGAAATATTCGACAGGAAGAACCCTGTGGCAGCCGGTTCCGGCGAAGGTTACATGACCGTAAAATCAGATAAAAAAATCTACAAAATCAATTACGCTGATATTCTTTTTTTCCAGGCGTATGGAGATTTTGTCAAGGTGTTTCTCGATGATAAAATGCTGATCACTTCCGACACGATGAAAAACCTTGAACGGAATCTTCCGCCACAATTCATGCGGGTGCATAAATCCTATATTATATCACTCAACCGTATAAAATATATAGAAGGAAATATTGCTCACATTGAAAGCTATGAGATACCTTTGAGCCCGAATTTACGGGACACCCTCTTAAAAAGACTTAATCCATAGTTGACCGGGAATGATCGATAAAACCGTATTGGTTACCGGCGCCAATGCCGGACTTGGAAAGGAAACTTGCAGGCGACTTGCGATGATGGGTGCCAGGGTGATTATGGTTTGCCGGAATGAAGAAAAAGGCAACGACGCGAAGAATGAGATCATCCGGTTATCGCAAAATCCCAATATCAGCCTTTTCATTGCCGATTTCGCTTCCCTGGAGGAAGTCCGTAAACTGGCAACACATATCCGGAATAAATATGACCGGCTGGATATTCTTGTCAATAATGCGGGTGTTTTCGTGACCGAACTGCAGTATACAAAGGACGGTCATGAATTGCAATGGGCGGTGAATCACCTGGCCCCTTTTTTACTGACCCGTCTGTTGATGGATAAGCTGGAGAAATCAGGAAAGGCGAGGATCGTTACGGTTTCTTCAGTAGCCAATTACAAAGGCACTATTAATTTTGAGGACCTGAACCTTGAAAAGAATTATAACGGTTTAATCGCCTACCGTCAATCGAAACTGGCAAATATCCTATTCACCTTTGAACTGGCCGATCGCCTGAAAAACAACAGCATCGCTGCCAATTGCCTGCACCCCGGAATGGTCCGCACGGCTTTCGGACATAAATATAACAATCACTGGATGGGCTGGGGATGGATGTTCATGAAACCTTTCATGCGGCCGGTAGAATCGGGATGTAAAAGCATTATCAAACTGGTCACGGATGAAAACCTGTCAGGGGTTTCAGGAAAATACTTTAATCCGGAAGGGAAGGAAAGAACACCTAACCAAATTGCCTATGATAAAGCGGTCAGGGAAAAATTATGGAAGGTAAGCGAAGAACTGACAGGGCTAAAAAAATTTGAATAACTTCAGAACCAGGATTACTGCCCTGCCAGATATAAAAATAACATAATTACTCTCTTCCGGCCATCCCTGTTGAAACACTTTTACTTCTTTCAATGGATTGCAGTGCCAGGTAATTAACGCCGAATTTATCAATGTTTTCAAGTTCCGTATCATAATGATCATAATGCCGTTCTTCATCGGCTACCAGTGACTCAAACAATTGCTTGGTAATCGAATCGGAATCAGCGCCACATTCATTGGCCCATGCATTGTATTCTTTGGCGCTCTCGTCTTCCATGGATCTTGCCAGTTCAAGCATTTTTTCCACATCATGGATTTTCTCGGTTTCATGAAGGACTTTCATTTCAACATCTCCTTTCAGGAACAGGATCCGTTCGGCCAGCTTTTCCACATGGCCCATTTCTTCAATTGCCGTTCTTTTAAAAAGACTGGCCAGCAGGTCATACCCGATATCATCACAATGAAAGTGAAAATACATGTACTGGTGAACGGCGCTCAGTTCGTCAGCAACCGCTTTGTTTAATAATTCAATACTTTTCTGGTGACGTGCCATGACATAAAAAGTTGATGACATTAAAATTAAGACATTCATGTCAGGTAAAGTATGACTTACGTCATTAAACCTCCCTGTAGTCATGAGACTTCAGGCTTTTTTAGCAGGATTTTATATTGCTTCTAAAACACGATGAGAAAAAGAATTCACGAAGGTTTTGTATTAAATACTAAAAGTCAAGGAAGAATGGAATGAACATAACTCCCGATGCCGAGGACTACGGCGATCCATATCAACCCTTTGATGAGGAAAAATAATATTCCTACCAGGCCGATACGTTTTAACCAGAGAGTGACTTTTTTATTCAAGAAAAGTTACTTTTTTTAAGTTTCCCAATAGCTGATAAACTTACCACAAATTTGAAATCATTCAAAATGTTATTAACGGTTTAAGGGATTGTGTCGTAACGGGACGCTGCGAACAGGAAGAGGTTCAATATAGATTTTACTAAACAATGGGGGACCCCGGGTCAAGCCCGGGGATGACATTTTCTATTTAGGAATAAATGGGATTTCCGCTCATTTGGATTCACTAAAAAAAAAAGGAACGTCATTCCCGGCCCCCGAGCCGGGATCTCCCGTTAATAAATTTGAATGTATAATCAACCTTTAAATGAATCATTCTAACAATGGGGCATCGAGAGACAAGCGCGGAGATGACATCTTTAAAACCTGTAATTCAACCCGATCCCTACATTAAAACGGCCGTAAGGAATTTCATTATACCCACCATCTGGCCCTGGCGTAAGGACCCCATAACGAAGTATTCCACAAGCACCGATTTTCACATTAAATTTTAATTTTTTACCACCGAATCGGGTAAATATTTCAGGTTCAAAAAGAAAATTACCAATTTCATAATCAGCATTCTCTCCGGTATGCGGGTAAAAATAATTTTTATCGGTGAGCCTGGAACTCAGGTAACCGAATTTCAGACCGAGGCCTTCTTCAATATGTACATGAAGATCTTCCTTTAATCCGATATTAAATTGAGTAAAATAAAGCCTGTAGTGATCGTATAAATGTCCGGGAGAAGCGTCATTAACGGAGGTGCCATAACCGGCTCCATAACCACCGTAGATTTCCATAACGGCCTGCTTGCCCAGGTTCCTGTAATACCCCGCTGCTCCCTGATAGTAATGCCCAATCCCCCCGCTGGCATAGGCCTGCAAAGCAATGTTTTTTGTCAAACCATAGGAAACGGTTCCGTTCCCCGTGAAAGCAAAGGTCACGTTGCCGTCAAGCCGCAGGTCATTTTTTTTATCGATAAGGGGGATATCCACTAACTGCGGACAATAAACGCAACCCGTAATAAAGAAGGAGAAGATAAAAAAATATTTACTAATTCCTTTAAACATAGCTTAACTGCAATTCTCCTTTAATTTAATTTTAAAATTCTTTCCCTCCAATTGAATTTCTTAAATATCGTACGAAATTATCAATATACCTTTGACTGAAATCTTTCATTCAATTTCATTATGCCTTAACTTTATGTAGAATTATATGCTTCAGATAAAATGAAAAAAATACTTTTACCCCTCGTCACTTACATTGCTTCCTTTTTTCTGATGACCGGATGCAATGTAGCTTCCAACGATTCCCGGACCGTCCTAAACTTCGACAGGGACTGGAAATTTAACCTTGGCGATATAGCCAATGCCCAGGCCCCGGATTTTAACGATTCAGGCTGGCGGACTCTCGATCTACCCCATGACTGGAGCATAGAAGGAAAATTCAGCAAAGACAATCCTGCCACTCCCGGCGGTGGCGCCCTGCCTGGCGGCATTGGCTGGTACAGGAAAACTTTTTCCATCCAGGATGACTTGAATAAAAAGCAGGTTTACGTTGATTTTGACGGCATTTACCGGAACAGCGAAGTATGGATCAACGGGCATAGCCTGGGTATGCGCCCCTACGGTTATATTTCATTTGAATATGACCTGACCCCGTATTTAAAACCAAACGGGCAGGAGAATGTAATCGCGGTAAGAGTTGACAATTCGAAACAACCCAATTCGAGATGGTACTCGGGATCGGGGATCTACCGGAACGTATGGCTGGTAACCACCGATAAGGTACATATCGATCACTGGGGGACTTTTGTCAGGACCCCTGAAGCAAGCAATACCTCTTCCAAAGTTGCAATTACGGTAAGCATAAAAAATTCAACGGACAATTCGACACAGGTAATGGTGAAAAATACAATTTTTGATAAAGACGGAAAAGTAATCGCCGCCTCCCAATCCGACATGGTCACCGTTGAGGCCGGGGAAACCAAACCAATATCATTCACCAATACCGTTGATAATCCCCATTTGTGGTCTACCGAAGACCCCTACTTGTACAATATTCACAGCGTAGTGGAACAGAACGGCAAACAGGTAGATGACTACAACACTTCCTTCGGGATCCGTTATTATAATTTTGATGCGGAAAAAGGATTTTCTCTGGACGGGAAATCCATGAAGATCAGGGGTGTCTGCGATCACCATGACCTGGGATGTCTGGGGGCTGCCATCAACACCCGGGCGATTGAGCGACAGCTACAGATCCTGAAAGATATGGGCTGCAACGGCATCAGGACATCGCATAACCCTCCGGCACCTGAATTGCTGCAACTTTGCGACAAAATGGGATTCCTGGTACTGGATGAAGCCTTTGACATGTGGAAGGAACCGAAAACGGAATATGATTACCACCTCGACTGGGACGAATGGCATAAAAGAGATCTTCAGGACATGGTCCTCCGTGACCGGAATCATCCAAGCGTGATCATGTGGAGCATCGGCAATGAAATTCCGGAACAGGGAGATACCAGCGGGATCAGGATCGCAAGGGAACTGGCAGGCATCGTCAGGGACCTCGATGCAACAAGACCTATTACTTCCGCTTTGAATGAGGCCGATACCAGCAATTATATTTATAAATCGGGGGCACTAGATCTCGTGGGATTTAATTACCATATTGAGAACTACGCCAAATTCCCGAAACTTTTCCCGGGAAAGAAACTTCTGGCCACGGAGACCACTTCCGCCCTGGCCACCCGCGGTCACTATGATATGCCTTCAGACAAGATACGCATCTGGCCGGAACGCTGGGATAAGGCATTTGTAAACCCCAAAGGAGATTATACCTGTTCCGCCTACGATAATTGTCATGTGCCCTGGGGATCCACCCATGAAGAAACCTGGAAACTGGTAAAGAAGTTTGATTATGTTTCCGGATTTTTCATCTGGACAGGATTCGATTATCTCGGCGAACCTACACCCTATTCCTGGCCGGCAAGAAGTTCTTATTTCGGGATCATTGACCTGGCAGGCTTTCCCAAGGATGCCTATTACATGTACCAGAGCGAATGGACTAACAAACCAGTGTTGCACATTTTTCCTCATTGGAACTGGAAGAAAGGTGACTCCGTGGATGTTTGGGCCTACTTTAATACCGACGAAGTTGAATTGTTCCTGAATGGTAAATCCCTGGGAACAAAACGGAAACAGGGTGATGATCTCCATGTTATGTGGAGGGTGGCTTACCAACCGGGAACCTTGAAAGCGATAGGAAGAACAGGAGGACAGGAGATTATAACTGCCGAAGAAAAAACAGCCGGCAAGCCTGCTAAAATTATTTTACAGGCTGACAGGGATTCGATTGCGGCGGATGGAAAAGATCTTTCCTTTGTTACCGTAGAGGTTGTCGATTCGGTTGGTACATTGGTTCCGGATGCCAATAACCTAGTCAATTTCGATTTATCGGGTAACGGCTTTATTGCCGGTGTGGATAACGGGGATGAGATCGATCATGAACCCTTCAAGGCGAATTACAGGAAGGCTTTTAACGGGTTATGCCTGGTGGTTATTCAATCAAAAACCACGCAGGGTAAAATAAACCTGACTGCGAATTCAGAAGGACTGGAACCGGCGAAGTTGGAAATAACATCGCAATGATTTTTTGAAACCTCGTACCGGAATTGATTTTTATTTAATTGTAAATACCTTACACATTAGGAATAGTCATGAAACGAATAACTATCTTCTTATTTATTTTAGTTATGATCAACAACCGCGGAATCCTCGCGCAGGAATCACCCTACCTGCTCAATGAACCTATTGATATCAGCAATGACTTCAGGGATTTTACGAATACCTATTACCTGGCAGATTCACTGGCTTCTTTTGATCCGGCCAAGGGAAACGGTGAAGTTGAATTCAAAAGATATGAATACAAGACAAGGCAGGCTTTCGACAATATGCTGGCTGTCTTAACGCCGGCTCATGCCAATGAATTCCCGACTACCGAATACGCCGTTTCACCGGAGCTTCCATTCAGCATACAATTCGTATCTCCCAGGACAATAAGGATCAGGATGAGTTCGGGATCACCTTTAAGCAAAGACGATGATTCGCTGATGATCGTGAATGGTAATATTCCCATCGATCATTCGTGGAAATATGTAAAAACCGATGACGGTTATAAGTATACAGGCGCTTATGGTAGTGTTGTTATCACTACAGACCCCTGGCACATAAAATTCTATGATGCCAATGGAAAATTGCTTACGGAAACCGTTCATAATTCCGATGTGTCGGGAGTGACATACACCCCTGTTCTTCCCTTTTCTTATGTGAGACGCGCCTCGGATTATTCCCGGAGCTGGTCGGCAGCATTTTCACTTTCCCCGGAAGAAAAAATTTTCGGGTGCGGCGAATCCTTTACTCAATTTGATAAACGGGGACAAAAAGTTGTGCTCTGGGCCGACGATGCCAACGGGGTGCAAAATGAAGGAATGTACAAACCAATCCCCTTTTTCATGAGCAGTCGGGGGTATGGCGTTTTCATGCATACCTCTACCCCGATCACCTGCGACTTCGGGAAATATTTCAGCGGGGTCAGTTCACTAATGATCGGCGATAAAGAGCTGGACTTGTTTGTCTTCCTGGGCAAACCCAAGGATATCCTCGATTCCTATACCGACCTCACAGGGAAAGCTCCCATGCCTCCATTGTGGTCTTTCGGGTTCTGGATGAGCAGGATCACTTATTTCTCACAGGAGCAGGGCATGGAAGTTGCCGCCAGGCTTCGGCAGTACAAGGTGCCCAGTGACGTGATTCATTTTGATACAGGATGGTTCGGTACCGACTGGCGTTGTGATTACCAGTTTGCCAAAGACCGATTTCCCGATCCGGAAAAGATGATCTCCGATTTAAAAGATGAAGGCTTTCATATCTGCTTATGGCAACTGCCGTATTTCACGCCAAAAAATACTCTCTTTCCAGAAATCATCGAAAAGGGGTTGGAAGTGAAAGATGCCAAGGGAGGAGTTCCCTATGAAGATGCCATTCTTGATTTCTCAAACCCGGCAACGGTAAAATGGTACCAGGCTAAAATCGGTAACCTGCTGAAGATGGGTGTCGGGGCTATTAAGGTGGATTTCGGAGAAGCAGCACCGCACACCGGAATTTATTACAATGGCAGAACCGGATTTTATGAACACAATCTTTATCCGTTAAGATATAATAAAGCGGTGGCGGACATTACCCGGCAGATCTCCGGTGATAATATTATATGGGCCCGCAGTGCGTGGGCAGGTAGCCAGCGTTATCCCCTGCACTGGGGGGGCGATGCTGCCAATACCAATTCAGCGATGGCGGCTACCCTGCGGGGAGGATTGTCGCTGGGCCTTTGCGGCTTCTCTTTCTGGAGTCATGACCTGGGCGGCTTTGTCAGGAAACCCACCGAGGACCTCTACCTTCGCTGGACGGCCTTCGGCATGCTGTGCTCTCATACCCGGGCCCACGGTGCACCCCCCAAGGAACCCTGGGAGTACAGCGCGGATTTCCTGAACAGCTTCAGGAATGCAGACGATATGCGTTATGAACTGATGCCCTACATCTACGCGCAGGCAAAGGCGAGCACTGAAAAAGGATTGCCGATGGTGCGGGCGTTGTTTATCGAATATCCCGACGATCCCGGCGCATGGCAGGTGGATGATGAATATTTATTCGGATCGGATATCCTGGTGGCTCCGTTGTTTGAGAATGTTACCCGGAGAAATGTATATCTTCCGGGCGATGGAAAATGGATCGATTACCAAACGGGTAAGGAATATAATCACGGTTGGAATAACATCATAGCAGGAGCCCTGCCCATCGTTATGCTCGTGAAAGCCGGGGCTGTAATTCCTAAAATAAAATTGGCTCAATCGACCAAGTATATGGACTGGTCGAAGCTTGACCTGGAAGTATTTTCCGATAACAACGCTCCGGTCGGCGGATGGGTTTGCCTGCCTTCGGACAATGTTCTGAAAGAATTGAAATTGACTGCCTCCAACGGGAAGTATTCACTTGTCAGTGATCCTTTCAACGGGAAGGTCAAATGGAATATTGAAATTCACAATCCATAAAATTGTGTAATCGTGTTAGGCCGGTCTTTCAAGGCCGGGTTGGAAAAATCAATATATAAACGGAATAAAAGCCCTGACCTTTTTCTTGTATTCCAGGTAGCGGTCTCCGAAGGTCTCAATGAGCAGGTATTCTTCTGCCTGTATCCTAAGGCTGTTTCCAACCACAAAAAATGCGATGGCCACCAACAACGGTCCCGGGGGTGTGATCACAAAACCGGTGGAAAGAAATAACCCGAAAAATGCAAAATATATGGGATGCCTTACAATTTTATATGGACCCGAAGTAATCAGTTCATGGTCGTCTATAACCCGTGCGGCAAAACTCCATTGCTTTCCAAGAGTGATGACTGCATAGATTGCAATGAAAACTGAATAGGGAGCAAGGAAAACAGAAATGACGGTCAACAGATAGAGTAAAATACCGGGGTTATCGAGGGCAATCGAAAAATTCCTGCGCATTGAAAATATTATGGCAAAGGCAATCATCTGCACGACTATGCCGATCATCGACTTAGGACTTCTTCTCCGGGTTTTAATTTTTTTAACTTTCTTCCTAACGGCAAAATAGAAATATAGAACAATCCAGACCAGTGAAAATGCGAACCAGGAAAGAAATACGCTGAAGACTGTTATACGGAATACTAAATTATACGACACTAATTACAAATTATTGATACGTTCTCATTTTACGAAATCGGAAGCCGGAGGTCTGAGGTCAGATCGATCGGAATTCCGGTAGCTGACTTCTGACTTTCTATACAGGAATATAATTCCATAAAACTCTACCTTATCTTTCAGGGCAATAGTTTTCACTCGTATTTAAATATGATTTTTTTCAAAATCAATAAGCCATTTTTTCCTGCTCAGGCCTCCGCTGTACCCGGTCAGGTTACCGCTTTCGCCGATAACACGATGACAGGGAATAATAATGGCTATCCGGTTCGAACCATTGGCCCTTGCGACTGCCCTGACGGAATTGATATTGCCAGTTTCCGAAGCTATATGTTTATAGGAACACGTATTTCCATACGGAATGCTTTGTAATTTTTTCCAAACCTTATTCTGAAACAAGGTGCCGGGAGTGATTAACGGAAGATCGAAACTTTTTCTCCTTCCCTTGAAGTACTCGTTCATTTGTTCTTCAAGAACAGGAAAATATTTATTATACCCGTGTATGATATTGGCTTTCAGTTTTTTTCGCAAATCCAATAATTCCGGTTCCAGTGCTTTCCGGTCCGTGAATTCAACGAGATAAATACCTTCTTCCGAGGCACAGGCGATCATCGGACCGAGGGGTGTTGTGAACCGGTGGATATTGATAACCCGGGAATACTTTGCCCCGGAGGGATTATCCCCGATAATCGATCTATAAGCATCGGCAAATCCACTTAAAGAATCATATCCATTATCAAAAGCCGCATCCGTTACCCGGCTGCCGTTCTGGAGTTGTTGATAAGCCGTATTAATCCGTAACATTCGCTGGTAGCCCTGGAAAGTAATTCCATGGTTTAATTTAAACCACCGGCGAACGCGATTTGGCTCTACATTCATTCGGGAAATTTCATAATCTGAAATTTTCTTCAGTGGGTTCTTTTCGATCTCAGACATTATTTCCCGAATAAAGGAGGGTGTTTCACCGGCAGACTCAAGGGGTTTGCATAATTTACACGGCCGGTATCCGTTCAGCATCGCCTCCCTGGCACTGTTAAAATATTCAACATTCTCAGGTTTCGGCTTACGGGCTGTACAGGTAGGGCGGCAAAATATGCCGGTCGTTTTTATTCCGGCAAAAAACACTCCTTCGAAGGATCCGTCTCTTCGAAGAAGCGCGTCATACATTACATTATTGTTAAATTCCATATTTTTTATTTCAAAAATATGTTGTTCAAGGCCGGCCCTGCAACCGGAAAATTAACGCATAATTTTAAAATTAAAATTCGGATTTCCCATAATTCCCATCAGCCGAAGCCAGATCGGGAGGATCATTTCCAAACCCCTGGAGGCAGTAATATCGCCGAGATCTGTTATATTTTCAGTTTTCCAGCCAAACTGCTTGAGGAAATCCTTTACATTTTCTTTAGCTCCTTCATCGTTTCCACATAGGAAAACATTGTGATCGCCATTCGCAATTGTTTCAGGATGGACCATAAGTTTGCAATTCATGGTGTTGAGGGCTTTCACTACTTTAACCCCCGGGAAAACTTTCTGAATTTCTTCCCCTAAAGAATTTGTGTTACAGACTGATAATGAAGGAGGCATGCCTTTGGAAAAATCAAGAGGATTGGCAATATCCACGAGCACTTTTCCGTTCAGGTTGCCGCTTCCTGCCATGTTCAGGGCTTCCAACGAACCTACTCCGCTGGTACAGTTGAATACGATCTCCCCGAATTTTGCCGCATCGCCAAAAGTGCCATGGGAAGCATTGGATTTTTGCTTTGCCGCCCAGGCTTTAGCCTTTTCATTGTCCGCTGTTCTTGATCCCATCATAACCTGGTGACCCAGTTCGATTAATCGACTGCCGATTGTATCGCCGACCATGCCGGTACCTAAAACTGCTGTTTTCATAAAGTATTTATTTAATTGTTTATAATCTCAAATAGTAAAGAATTCATTTTCAAAAGCCTTCTTAACTCTATTTATATAGCCCCGGGACTAAAACTATCCCAAAGAATTTTAGAAATAAGAAATCATATGCCTGATTGAATGTAATTATAAAATAATATTTTTTTTACAAGGTTTACCAACGCTGGTAATTACTATAACCGGATAATTTAATCAGTGTTCAGAAAAATGAATTTTAATTTAAATATTATTACGATTTGGTTGAAGGTAATGAAAACATTCAGGCTGTCAGAAGCCGAAATTCAACCCGCCGAACAATGTTATTCCGGGCATAGTATAATACCGGAGTGTTTCGTATTTCTGGTCCAGCAGGTTTTCGCCGTTCACGTAGATTTCCACTTTTTCCCATGGACGGTAAAATACCTTGGCATTTACCAGGGTATAGTTCTGGAAGAATGTGGCTGTCGAATAATCCGTATCGAGGTGGTTAACATTTTCAATACTTGCGGATACGCCCCATCGATTAAAAGTATATCGTCCGCTCAGGAACAAATGATTTTTTGGTGTTGCATATACGGGGCTTTTCATTCCGATATAGCTATAAGTGAGATCAAGGTTCAGCTGGTTGGTGAGATTAGCGTTGGCTGAAAATTCTATTCCCTTGTTATCAATGGATCCAGCATTCATAAGGCCTTTTAAAGGTATGTTTACAATAAGGTTATTCCCTTTCACCACAAAACCAGTGACCTCTATATTAAGTCTCCTGTTCAGGAGGGATTGAGTTATTCCGGTCTCGTAATTTACAATGTGTTCGGGGCTCAACTCCGGATTATGGTTGAAAAAAAACAATTCCTGAATGGTCGGGCTCCTGAATCCTTTTGAAGCGGATGCTTTCCATGTGGTTCCATCGGCAATTTTATAGGCAAACCCCCCGGCGGGAATCCATATTTTGCCATATACTTCATGTTTTTGCAAACGAAGACCTGCATTGAGTGTGAGCTTGGCAAATAAAGTTTGCTGCACGAAGCCGAAAACGCCATATTCCCATACCGTTGTATCAATAAATGGTACAGGAGGTTCTACATTTTCCGCCTTACCGCCATAGTGGGTGTAATCGGTACCGATGGTGATATTGTTGCCTTTAAAAAGTTTAGCCGATTCATATATATTTATTCCATAATTATTATCGGTGGAATGAAAACCTTTATCTACCGGCAGGTCGAAGGCATTGGAAATATTGTGTTCTCCGAAATTATAATAAAGTTTGGCGGAACCTGAAAATTTATCGAAATCATTGTCGACAGCCATAGCCCAGTAACCACGTGTGATGTGCAGTTTGTCTCCGGGGACGGCATTCACGGTATCCGGTCCGGGGTCGGTAGTACGGAAATCCGCAATGCTGAAATCGGTATTGACGCCTATATGATTTGACAATTCATAGTCAAGTTTGATATAACCGTTATTGATATTAAAATCCGAATGGGGCCGGTGACCGTTGGTCTGATCGTGGTTAAAGGAAGCAAATGCGCTGAGTTTATTTTTCCTGAATCCGCCGTTGACCATATATTTCTGGGTATTATAGGATCCGTATAACAATCTTGCATTG
>CAYNCU010000092.1:0-16187 GCA_964395765.1 uncultured Roseivirgaceae bacterium
GGCCTCCAGAGCCACAATCTGGCGCTCTAACCAACTGAGCTACAACCACCAAATGGATTGCAAAAATAGCCTTACCCTCAGAAAAAGAAAACCTATTTCAGTTTTTTATCTGTTAAAGACAAGGCGTAATCCGGGAGTAAACTCCGGAAATTTACCGTCTTCATAAACCAGGTTTCCCGAAACAATGGTATGCGAAACCCGAGAACCGAATTCCTGACCCGCCAGGGGAGACCAACCGCATTTATACAGAATGTTGTCTTTATTAACTTCCCAGCGGTTGTCCGGGTTAATGATGGCTATATCGGCAAAATACCCCTCTGTTAAATATCCCCTCCGGTCAATATGGAACATCTTGGCTGGATTATGACACATTTTTTCGACAATTTTTTCAAGACTAATCTTCCCCATTCTGTAAAACTCCATCATGACCGCCAGGCTGTGCTGTATCATGGGTGCTCCGGAAGGAGATTTTAAATAGGAATTATTTTTTTCTTCAAGGGTATGGGGAGCATGATCCGTAGCAATGTTATCGATTTTATCATTCAATAATCCCTTTAATAATTGATCCTTGTCCAAGGACGATTTAATCGCCGGGTTCCATTTGATAAAATTCCCTTTTTCTGCATAGTCCTTGTCATCGAACCATAAATGATGCACGCAAACTTCACAGGTAATCAATTTATCCTCCACGGAGATATCATTTTGAAACAGCGACAATTCCCGGGCCGTGGATAAATGGAGAATATGCAACCTTGCCTTTTTTCGTTTGGCCAGCTCTACCGTCCTCAAGGATGACTGGTAACAGGCCTCCTCGTTCCGGATCTCCGGATGCAGGGAAACGGGGATGTCTTCGTTATACTTTTTTTTGAATTCCTCCGTGTTTTTATTTATTATTTCTTCCTGTTCACAGTGAGTAGCAATGAGTACCGGCGTTTCGGAAAATAATTTTTCTACAATACTTTCATTTTCCAACAACAATTCGCCATGCGCGCCGCCCAAAAAAGCTTTAATGCCGCAGACACTGGAGGGATCCGTTTTAAATACTTCGGAAAGATTATTTTCATTGGATACGCCCATATAAAAGGAATAATTCGCCCAGGAACGGGTGGATGCCATTCTGAATTTTTCTTCCAGCAAATCCTGCGAAAGGGTACGCGGAATAACATTCGGCATATCCATATAGGAGGTAACGCCCCCGGCCACGGCGGACCGCGACTCTGAAAATATGTCTCCTTTGTGGGTCAGGCCGGGTTCCCGGAAGTGCACATGGTCGTCGATCACGCCGGGTATTACGAAGTGTCCCTCCGCATTGATCACCCTGGCACTCGGGTCAGAGAGGTCTTTTTCTATCTTTTCAATAAAAGGCGGTATAATCAGGATATCCGCTTCAATTTTTTTTCCATCATTAATTATTTTTCCATTTTTAATGAGGATTCTTTCGCTCATATAAATTTTATATCTG
Organism: uncultured Roseivirgaceae bacterium; assembly: GCA_964395765.1. Taxonomy (GTDB): domain Bacteria; phylum Bacteroidota; class Bacteroidia; order Cytophagales; family Cyclobacteriaceae; genus DATDPY01. The sequence goes on from CAYNCU010000092.1 coordinate 1,463, forward strand.
TTACACCCTGTAATTTTGTTAAAGATAACAGAATGTTTCATAATATGAATTTAACCGGCGGACGTTTTCAGAATTTCAAACTCAATAAACAAGTCCTGGAGGCCATTCATGATTCGGGCTATACCGATCCCACGCCTGTTCAGGAAAAGGTCATCCCTGCCGCCATGGCCGGACATGATGTACTTGGCATTGCTCCTACCGGCACCGGTAAGACGGCCGGCTACCTGATCCCTGTCAGCATGAAACTCAGATATCCGGAGGGAAAAGATCCCAGAGTCCTGCTTCTTCTACCCACCCGGGAACTGGCCATTCAGGTGGGTCGCGAAGCAGAAAAGATCTGTTATTACAGCAACCTGCGATCGCTCACGGTTTACGGCGGCACAGGAATTAAAAAACAACTGGAAATATTGGATAATGGGATCGATCTGCTGGTGGCCACTCCAGGCAGGTTCCTTGATATTTATTCCACCGGTAAACTGACCGTAAAAAAAATAAAGACCCTTGTTCTGGATGAGGCCGACCGGATGCTGGATATGGGTTTTATCCGGCAGCTCCATAGTATACTGGAAGTCATCCCGATTAAAGGCCGCCAGAACCTTCTGTTTTCAGCAACATTCCCCGAAAAAGTGGAAAAGCTTTCCAATGAATTTCTTGAATTCCCGGTAAGGATCGAGATAGCGCCACAATCTACAACAGCAGCTACAATAGAACAATGGGCCTTTAAAGTGCCTAATTTAAAAACCAAAATTAAATTACTTGATTTCCTGCTCAGCGACAGGGATAAATTCAATAGAGTGATTGTCTTCGCTAAAACCAGGAAAAATGCCACGGATATATACAAGTTTATAAACCGGAAAATTGATGAAAATTCCGGCGTCATCCACGCTAACAAGGATCAGAATAGCAGGATCAATGCCATTAATTCTTTCAGCGAAGGAAAAATAAGAATACTGGTTTCCACCGACCTGACAGCCAGGGGCATAGATATCAACCAGGTAAGCCATGTCATCAATTTTGATGTGCCGGTAAACTACGAGGATTATGTTCACAGGATCGGCAGAACCGGACGGGCCCGGCAATGGGGAACGGCAATTACCTTTCTTACTCCCCCGGACGAATTGCATATGGCTGAAATAGAAAAAATTACAGGCTCCAAAGTCAAATTAATGGAAATACCGCCTGAAGTGGATATTGCACCCACTGAAAAGCCTGAACTTATTGAACAGGCGCGTGAAGCAGACCGTTTGAAAAGAAAACTCGATCCTGATTTCAAGGGCGCTTTCCATAAAAAGAAACATAAAAGGCATACATGATTTTTTCCTCCGGGGGATTTTTACGCCCGGAATTAAAAGGCAATATTTATAAAGAAATCATACTTTTGTAGCCATAAAAAATCCGGCATAAAAAATGAATTTGAATCTGAACTGGAAAGATAAATTTGAACACCGTCACCTGGGGTCGGAAAGCGATAAAATGCCTAAAATGCTGGAAACAGTTGGTGTTGCTTCCCTGAACGACCTGATGAAGGAGACCTTACCGGCCTCCATCCTTCTGAATAAGAGACTAGCCCTTCCCGAAGCGCAGAGCGAATATGAATTTTTATCAGGCCTCCGGAAGAAGGCTGCGAAGAACAAAGTATTCAAATCATTGATCGGACTGGGTTATTATAATTGCATTACACCACCTGTTGTTCAGAGGAATATTTTTGAAAACCCGGGCTGGTACACGGCCTATACTCCTTACCAGGCAGAGTTAGCCCAGGGAAGACTTGAAGCCCTGATCAATTTCCAGACTATGGTGAATGACCTGACAGGAATGGAAATCTCCAATGCCTCCTTGCTGGACGAAGGCACCGCCGCTGCCGAAGCCATGTTAATGATTCATGCCTTAAGAAAAGAGGCAAGGAAGAAGGCGAATGTTTACCTTGTCGATGAATCCATTTTTCCACAAACTTTTGATGTTCTGAAAACAAGGGCCGGAAGTGCGGGTATCGATCTCCGGTCCGCTTCCTTGCCTGGTTTTGATCCTGATGATCCCGATGTGTTCGGAATATTAATTCAATATCCTGATGGAAACGGAGAGATCAGGGATTTGCAGTCGGTCATAAAAAAAGCCAGGGAGAAAAATATTTTTGTTGCCTTTACTGCCGATTTATTAAGCCTTGCCCTACTTGTTCCACCCGGGGAATTAGGAGCTGATGTAGTAACCGGGTCGACACAACGATTCGGTGTACCCATGGGATATGGCGGTCCTCATGCTGCATACTTTGCCACCAGGGATGCCTTCAAACGCTCCATCCCGGGAAGGATCATCGGCGCTTCGGTGGACTCCCACGGGAAAAACGCTTACCGGATGGCTTTGCAAACCCGTGAACAACATATACGAAGGGAAAAAGCTACTTCCAATATTTGTACTTCCCAGGTACTGTTGGCTGTTATGGCCGGCATGTATTCGGTATATCATGGGCCTGACGGAATAAAAAACATCGCCTCCCGGATCCACGGGCTGACGATACAATTGTCGGATCTGCTGGGACAGCTTGACTTTGATCAAATCAACCCCTATTATTTCGATACGCTGAAGATCCGTTTGAAAGAAGGGGAAAAAGAAAAACTCAGAAAAATTTCGGAAGATTCAGGATATAATTTACGTTACTTTCATGATAATCATGCGGGAATTTCCCTGGATGAAACTACTTCAACCGAAGACATTAGAGCATTGGCGGGAATATTCGGTAAGCTTAGAAATAAAGAGGTTCATTCATTATCCTCTGAAATTGCCGATATTGTTAAATCCTGTTTGCCCGAAAAACTGTTAAGAAAATCTTCTTTCCTGACACATCCGGTATTTAATTCATTCCACCAGGAACATGAGATGCTTCGATACATTAAAAGCCTTGAAAACAAGGACCTGTCACTCGTGCATTCCATGATTTCACTGGGATCCTGTACCATGAAGCTTAACGCCTCTGCAGAAATGCTTCCGGTTTCCTGGCCAGACCTGGCGCACATCCATCCATTTGCGCCTGTCAGTCAGACTGAAGGCTACCAGGAAATGTTTCGCGAACTGGAATCCTGGCTGAATGAAATTACCGGTTTCCATGCCACCTCATTACAACCCAATTCAGGGGCACAAGGTGAATATACCGGCTTAATGGTAATCCGTGCGTACCATCATTCCCGAGGCCAGCACCACCGGAATATAACCTTAATTCCCTCATCTGCTCACGGCACGAATCCGGCCAGCGCGGTGATGGCCGGTATGCAGGTTGTCATTGTTCAGTGCGATACAATGGGCAATATTGATATCAGCGATCTCAAACAGAAGGCCGAATTACATAAGGATAATCTCGCTGCACTGATGGTAACTTATCCTTCCACGCACGGTGTATTTGAAGAAAAAATCAAGGAAATATGTGACATCATTCACCAGAACGGCGGACAGGTGTACATGGATGGTGCAAATATGAATGCCCAGGTGGGATTGACTAACCCGGCAGTAATTGGTGCCGATGTCTGTCACCTCAACCTGCATAAGACATTCTGTATTCCTCACGGCGGAGGCGGACCCGGTGTCGGACCGATATGCGTCGCCAGCCATTTGCAGGAATTTTTACCCGGCAACACGATCATCAAAACCGGCGGGGAGAAGGCCATCACGGCGGTTTCTTCCGCACCCTGGGGTAGCGCAGGAATTCTTGTGATCTCGTATGCTTATATCCGGATGATGGGACCTGACGGCTTAACTAATGCCACACGGATGGCCATTCTCAATGCCAATTACATTAAAGAAAGATTAAAAGACCATTATAAAATCCTCTATACAGGTACAAAAGGCAGGATCGGACATGAATTTATCCTTGATTGCCGTGATTTTAAAAATGTGAAAATTGAAGTCGAGGATATTGCCAAACGCTTAATGGACTATGGTTTTCATGCACCCACTGTTTCCTTCCCCGTTCACGGTACCCTCATGATAGAACCGACTGAAAGTGAATCAAAAGAAGAACTGGATCGATTCTGCGATGCTTTAATCTCAATCAGAAAGGAAATAGCTGAAATCGAGAACGGATCGGCCGATGTCAATAATAATGTACTCAGGAATTCTCCTCACACTTTTGAGGCAGCTTGTTCCGATTCCTGGGAATATCCCTACTCGAGGGAAAAGGCAGTATTCCCATTACCCTATCTCCGCGAAAGAAAATTCTGGCCCCCGGTAAGCCGGGTTGATAATGCTTATGGTGACAGGAACCTGTTTTGCAGTTGCCTGCCGGTTGAGGAATTCGTTGAACCTGATCAGGCTGCTTCAAAACAAAAGGCGGTTCTTTATCCGGAAAGATAAGTGGTTCAATGGTTCATTGGTTAATCGGATAAATTCATAAATCGCTTATGCGTATTCCATACGCGAGTAAGAACCAGGATCTCAACCTTATAACTCAATCAACTAACATTGAACATTAGGAGCCATTATCATGAACATTGGCAAACTATCCCTTCCCTTTCTGATCTTTGCCGATGTAATAAAAACTGTCAGTAATCCCAGATGGCCCGTTCATGGGGATCGTAACGGGGTTTTCGTAAAGGCGGCGGTCCTTTATGCTGATCCAAAGGCTTTTTCCAGATAAAAGCCCACCAATGTTGAATATTCCCTTCCTTGCGGATTTTGTAATCCGACTGTTGCATTGATAAAAGCACATTATAAATATTGTTGAACAATTTTGTTCTGACCTTAAAGTTCTGCGGAAGCTTTAAGGTTTTTGCTTCATTATGTCTTTCCTTAATATCCTTAATTATGGCGAATGCACCGGTATAAGTTTTATTTTCACCCTGGTAACTGTAGTCTTCAGCAGCTTTTTTCTTCATCTCATTAATGCTCGATTTCGCACTTACTCCTTTCATAAGTCCCGCATGTTCAATATCAATTGCCTGCCGGATATACCGGGCGGTTAAATTGGCTTTATTACTGGCAATCAGGTTGCCCTGGAACATGGTTTGCCTGAGCGAATTGGATTTCATCTTATGTTGCCTGGCTGATAAAAAATTTCCTTTTATCAGTCCCTGGTTGCTCGCTTCCATCGACTTACGAATATATTTTGATTCGGTATCCTTAACCGATCTCCCTTTGATCATTCCCTGATTCAGTGCTTCAACAGACTTAGCCATATAACCGGCTTCTTTTTGCTGAATCGTAACGCCCGAAATTAATCCTGTATTTAACGCTTCCTGGGACTTCCGTATATAATTGGATTCTCTTTTATGTTTCAGATTACCCTTAATATTCCCCTGGTAAAAAGCCTGTGAAGCCGAGCTAAATTGGAGCTCCTCGTTTTTTTCTTTTTGTGACTTCCCCTTTATCTTGCCCTGGTCCAGCGCCTCCTGGGATTTTTTGATATACATAGATTCTTTATCCCTGGGACTATAGCCTTGGATCAGTCCCTGGCTCAGGCCTTCCACGGATTTTGCCATATAGCCCGCATCCTTCTGTTGAACTGTCAAGGCATTGATCATACCGGCTTTTTGAGCCTGGTGGGATTTTTTTGTATATAATGAATTCATTTCGTTTTTACCATGTGTTTTCAGTTCACCCTGATAAAAGCTCTGTATTACGGAATTACTCATTAATTCCTGATCTGACTCCTTTTTAGTTTTCCCCTTCATTTTACCCTGGTCCAGCGCTTCCTGGGATTTATGAATGTATTGCGATTCCTTATTCCGCGGGCTGAATTTCACACTTAACCCCTGGTTTAATCCTTCCAGTGATTTATATAAATATTGATCGCTCTTTTGTCTCGTATTGAGGGTGCTTACCAGATCGGCTTTTGAATTTTCTTTCGACTTATTCTGATAATTTCTATCCTGTTGTTTCCTTGTTAATGAATTTATGTTTCCCTGGAACTGTGTTTGAACTACTGAATTACTGAATAATTCCTGATCTTTTGTTTTTTTACTTTTCCCCTTGATTTTTCCCTGGTATTGTGTCTGAATAATCGAATTACTGAACAATTCCTGATCTTTTTCCTTCTTACTCATTCCTTTCACTTTCCCCTGGTCAAGGGCTTCCTGGGATTTCCTTATATAATTTGCTTCAATATTCCCGCGGTTGTATTTCATGGTCAAACCCTGCCCGAGGCCTTCAGCCGATTTTACAAGGTACCCGGCTTCTTTTTGTTCCGGCGTCAATCCACGGATCAGCCCGGAATTAAGCGCTTCCCTCGATTTCCTGGCATATCCCTTCCCTGCAGCTTTAGGGTTGACGGCTTTAATATTACCCTGGTATCCGCTTTGGATCAGGGAATTGCTCATTAACTGCTGGTTTCTCTCTTTGGCTGAAAGACCTTTCACCATACCCTGTCCCTGGGCTTCGGAAGATTTTAACAGGTATTCGGTTTGCTTATCATTCCGGTTTGCTTTAAGGTTACCCTGGTCATTGGAAACAATGCTGGAATTCCTCCGGAGAAGACGGTCTTGTGCTTTTTTCGATCGGGTTCTATACATCCCCTGCGACTGGGCTTCAACGGATTTTTCGACCTGCGCAATTTGCTGTTTTTTCCTGGAGGTGCCTTTCATTAATCCCTGGTTCTGGCTTTCCACCGATTTTGCCATGTATTCATCTGTCTTTTGTCTAGTGTTGTATTTTAAGTTACCCTGGAACTGGGATTGCGCCATTGAATTGGATTGCATTACCTGATCGTGGCCTCGACGGGCCCGTCCTTTGATCGTTCCCTGGTTTTGAGCCTCAACGGATTTGGCCATATATTCTGCATTTTTATCGCTCCGTTGATTGTTTAGTTTTCCCTGGGATAATGACTGCTTTCTCGAACTCTTTTTTTCTGATTGCATTCGTTGTTGAAAGGAACGCCCGTTGATAAAACCCTGGCCCTGGGCTTCCTCCGACTTTTCTGCATAGGCCGCAAGTTTTTGGTTCCGCGTTTTCAAATTGGATTTTCCCGGATTGGTTTCGATCTTCGGGTTCTGTGCGGAAACAGGCTTCTCTTTTAAAGCCTCCGGCACAAAAGGAATATCCCCCTGGTCTCTGGCGATGATCCTTGATTGTTTTCTCACAATCTTTTGACGGCTTTTACCAGCCAGTGACATATGAATTCCCTGTTGCAATGCCTGCCTCGTTTTCCGGGCCACAATTCTTTGCTGTTTCTTTTCAATATTCATTAATGTTTTCGAAATATGCCGCTGGGCATTCTGGTGAGCCGGTAAATTTTGCTGTTTCAGCGCTTCGGGAACCAGGTTAGTCTCTCCCTGGGTGAGGTTTTCCCTGGCCGATTTTTTATACAGCCGCGCCCGCCGTCTCTGTTTCTTGTTCTTATTTTTTTTACTTTCCTTAAAGGCCGTAGTTTTCCGGTCACTCAGCTTAACCTGTGCATGCGACGGGGAGCTGAAGGTCATTGCAATCACCAATAGTATAACGAGAAAAAAGATCGTCCTGAACATTCTTTTTCTTCCGGGTGATTTTACAGTTGATATGTGGCTGTCTATAAAAGCCAACGGTAGTTTATTTCGGTCTATCGCTATTATAACGATAAAGTTAAGAAATATTTATAATTTTTCAGGAAATACCCTGAGATACAACAGGATAACATTGGAATATACTCCTTTCTGTTAAAATTAAGATTCAGTTCTTTCGGCAATTATATATTTGCACTTTATCGTCAGGCATGATACCCTATAAAAAATTTATATTATCCAATGGATTGAAGGTTGTAATTCATGAGGACCATTCTGTACCCCTCGTGGCTGTAAATATTCTTTACAATGTCGGATCCAAGGATGAAAATCCCGGGAAAACCGGCTTCGCCCATCTATTTGAACACCTGATGTTCGGTGGATCGGTGAATATTCCTTCCTATGATGAACCTTTGCAAAGAGTGGGCGGCGAAAATAATGCTTTCACCAGTCCGGATATTACGAATTACTATATCCAGGTTCCTGCGATCAATATTGAGACTGCTTTCTGGCTTGAATCTGACCGGATGATGGGGCTTCCCCTGAACAGCAGGGTACTGGATATACAGAAGAAAGTTGTGATTGAGGAATTCAAACAACGTTACCTCAACCAGCCTTATGGTGATATATGGTTAAAAATCAGGCCCGTTGCGTATAAACGACATCCTTACGGATGGGCTACCATCGGTAAAGATATCAGTCATATTGAAAATGCAACGCTTGAGGATGTAAAGGAATTTTATCACAGATTTTACCATCCTGCCAACGCCATTCTTTCCGTTGCCGGGGATATCTCATTCCAGGAATGTCAATCGCTGACTGAAAAATGGTTCGGGGAAATTGAAAGTCATGATCACAACAACAGGAATCTGCCGTCGGAGCCGCAACAGAATGCCGGGCGATTCCTGGAATTAACCGCTGAGGTTCCTCTCGATGCCCTGTATAAAGTATACCACATGCCGGGCCGCCTGGAGGAAAGTTTTTATTCATCGGATTTTTTAAGCGACATTCTGGGTCGCGGCAAATCATCCCGGCTGTATCTTAAGCTGGTGAAGGAGAAAAAGATATTTAATTCCCTGAACTCCTATATTACCGGTTCCGACGATCCGGGGTTACTGGTTATTTCGGGAAAGGTGAATGAAGAATATACACTGGCGCAAGCAGATGAGGCAGTACAGGAATTAATTAATGAATTTCTTTCTTCAGGCCCTTCCGGAAAAGAACTGAATAAAATAAAAAATCAAGCGGAATCGGCATATGCCCTGGCTGAAGTCGAGATTCTCAACAAAGCCATGAACCTTGCGTATTTCTACAACCTGGGAGACCCGGAACTTTATAACCTGGAACTGGATAAAATCCGAAAAGTGTCAGAAGATGAAATCCGGACCGCCGCCGGACAAATACTCCGCAGGGAAAATTGTTCCACATTATATTACCATGCAGAGAAAAAATAGGCAGCCGGTTAATAAATTTCTGAATGTTGTCCTGGAACTGCAATACCTTCCCCCCCTTCCCTATTTTTCCGCCATACTTAAAAGCGATAAGGTAATATTCGAAACCCATGAAAACTTTATCAGGCAAACCTACCGGAACCGATGCACGATATTAACCTCACAGGGTGCGGTGGACCTCGTCATTCCCCTGAAGAAACCACAGCAACATGTCCCTGTTACTGAAATAAAAATTGATAACCGCCAGAAATGGGCGCTCAGGCATTGGAAAGCCATTCAGTCGGCTTATGGGAAAGCACCGTGGTTCGGGCATTATCAGAATGAATTAAAGGAAAACCTGCTCACGGAAAAACAATACCTGGTAGAATTCAATTTAACTATTATCGGGATGTGCTTTAGTTTCCTGGGATATAAGATTATGACAGAAAATACAAGCCGATATATCAAGAATTACCCGGAAAATTATCTTGACCTGAGGTCACGGATCCATCCCAAAAAGGACATGAATTCATTAAGCTTTTATTCACCGGTTAAATATATTCAGAACTTTGGCCGTGAATTTGTACACCCGTTAAGCGTTATTGACCTGATTTTCAGCGAAGGACCTGAATCACTTAATGTAATTAAGGAAACAGCGGGTTTAAAAAACCATAAATTAAATTGACCGTTTACTTCAATAAATATTAATTAGTTTATATTATCGTATATTTGACCTTAAAAAAGGCCTAAAAACAAATAATAACAAGGAGATCCTGAATGGAAGCTAAATTCTCAAATAGGGTTAAAGAGGTGATTTCCCTTAGCAGGGAGGAGGCTCTTCGACTAGGTCATGATTATATTGGAACAGAGCATTTATTGCTGGGGATGATCCGCGAAGGGGAAGGAGTGGCCATTAGCCTTTTGAAGAAGCTCGGCGTTCCTTTGGAAGAATTGAAAAATAATGTGGAACAAGCGACCAAAGGAAGTGCTGTTGGAAATGTTAAAAACCTTGCCAATATCCCGTTGACGCGGCAATCTGAAAAAGTTTTGAAAATAACTTACCTGGAAGCTAAAATATTTAAGAGCCAGTTAATAGGTACCGAACATTTATTATTGTCCATCCTGAGAGATGAGGACAACCTGGCTACACAGATCCTTGAAAAATTTGACGTAAATTACGACGTAGTGAAGGAATTATTGGAATACCAGATTGAAAACCCGGTTGCTTCATCGGATACTGACGATCCGGATGAGGATTCTTCCAAGTTATTCGGAAGTTCGACCGGGAAAAGTGAATCTTCCTCAAAGGGTACCGAGAAAAGCCGTACCCCGGTGCTGGACAATTTCGGACGTGACCTGACACGGCTCGCCGAAGAAAACAAAATGGATCCTATTGTTGGCAGGGAAAAGGAAATCGAAAGGGTTGCCCAGGTTTTAAGCCGCCGCAAGAAAAATAACCCTGTATTAATAGGAGAACCCGGCGTGGGCAAAACCGCCATCGCAGAAGGCCTTGCCTTGAGAATCGTGCAGAAGAAGGTATCCAGGGTGTTATTCGGGAAACGGGTGGTAACACTCGATCTCGCTTCCCTCGTAGCCGGTACAAAATACCGGGGCCAGTTTGAGGAGAGAATGAAGGCGGTAATGAATGAACTGGAAAAATCTCCGGAAGTAATATTATTTATCGATGAACTGCATACCATTGTTGGTGCAGGCGGAGCTTCCGGATCGCTGGATGCTTCCAATATGTTTAAACCGGCCTTGTCCCGGGGTGAAATTCAATGTATCGGCGCCACAACGCTGGATGAATACAGGCAATATATAGAAAAAGACGGAGCTCTTGCCCGAAGATTTCAGATCGTTATGATCGATGCCACCTCCCCGGAAGAAACCATTACAATTCTTAATAATATCAAAGAAAAATACGAAGATCATCATCACGTAAATTATACCGATGATGCCATTCAAGCTTGCGTGAGATTATCGGATCGATATATCTCCGATCGTTTCCTGCCTGATAAAGCCATCGATGTGATGGACGAAGCCGGCGCACGGGTCCATATTAACAATATTCATGTGCCGACCGAGATCACCTCGCTCGAAGAACAAATCGAGGCCATCAAGAAAGAAAAGAACAGGGTAGTCCGAAGCCAGAATTATGAAGAAGCGGCCCAGTTGCGCGATAAGGAGAAAAAACTTATGGTGGAACTCGATAAGGCTAAAAACAAATGGGAAGAGGAAACCCGTTCCAAACGTTTTGAAGTGGAAGAGGAAAATGTGGCAGAGGTTGTAGGCATGATGACGGGCATCCCGACCAGCAGGATCGCACAACATGAAAGTGTTAAGCTGCTTGGCATGGAAAAAGAGCTTTCACAAAGAATAATCGGCCAGGAAGAAGCCATAAAAAAACTAGCCAAGGCGATCCAGCGGACCCGCGTAGGCTTGAAAGATCCCAGAAAACCAATTGGTTCCTTTGTATTCCTCGGCCCCACCGGTGTCGGGAAAACAGAAATGGCAAAAGTTCTGGCATCCTACCTTTTTGATAAAGACGATGCCATTATCCGCGTGGATATGAGTGAATACATGGAAAAATTCTCGGTATCACGATTGGTAGGAGCGCCTCCGGGGTATGTAGGTTATGAAGAAGGCGGACAGCTTACTGAAAAAGTGAGAAGGAAACCCTACTGTGTAGTGCTGCTGGACGAAATAGAAAAAGCGCATCCCGATATATTCAATATACTGTTACAGGTTCTGGATGACGGAACTTTAACCGACGGTCTCGGAAGAAGGATCGATTTCAGGAATACCATTCTTATTATGACTTCCAATATCGGCGTCCGTGACCTGAAGGATTTCGGATCAGGGATCGGTTTTTCCACCAAGAACCGCGAAACTAATTTGGACGAGCTGATGAAGTCAACGATCCAGAATGCGCTCCGGAAAACCTTCAGCCCGGAATTTCTGAACCGCCTGGACGATGTGATCATCTTCAACTCATTGCAACGCGAACATATCCATAAGATCATAGACCTTCAGCTTGATAAGCTATTTGAAAGGATCCGTTCTCTTGGTTTTACCGTGGAATTGACAGAAAAAGCAAAAGACTTTATAGCGAATAAAGGTTATGACCCGCAATATGGTGCAAGACCCCTGAACCGGGCCATACAGAAATATCTTGAAGATCTCGTTGCTGAAGAAATTCTCAAAGGTGATTTAAAAGAAGGAGATACCATTATTGCCGACCATGACGGTGAATCCGAAACACTTAGCCTGAAAGTTAAAAAGGCTCGGAAAAAAGAAACAAAGGAAACACCTGAAGGCAAAGAAGGTAAAAAGGAATAATTCCTGGTTAAAAAACGCCCCATTCTTCTTTCCTTCCCTTCCCCTTCCTAAATCCTATACATAAGAAATTTGTGTGTGATGAAATATTGAATTATATTTGAACATATGTTCATATATAATAATTAAATAATTTCTTTATGGACAAGGTTTCAGCCATGAAAAATAGCGATTTAATAGCTATTGCCAACGTCGAAAAACTTGAAAAGGTTTCTTTTATCCTAAAAACAATAGCCCATCCTTTACGGATTGGAATAATCAGTCTTCTTGTTGAAAAGGAAAGTTTATGTGTAAACGATATCTGTGAAAAACTGGGTTCTGAGCAATCACTAACCTCCCATCATTTATCCAACATGAGACTCGCCGGTATCCTGGGCAGCAACAGGAATGGAAAAAATATTCATTATTACCTCAAGTTAAAGGAAGTGGTTGAGGTAATTCAATGTATGAATCAGTGTGACATATTATAGCCCATTCTACCCAGGCCTCACCGATTGATCTAATTCATGGAAATTCTTGGTTACGCTGCATCGGTTCTGATCGGATTTTCGCTCGGGCTTATTGGAGGAGGGGGTTCTATTTTATCGGTTCCTATCCTGGTTTACCTGTTTGGCATTGAACCGGTTCTTGCCACCGCTTATTCGTTATTTGTCGTGGGCATTTCCTCCTCAGTCGGGGCTTTCAATTACATGCGAAAGGGCCTTCTGAATTATAAAACCGCAATGGTTTTTGTAGTTCCGTCGTTTATTGCCGTATTCATAACCCGTAAATATTTAGTGCCGGCAATACCCAACACTATATTTACCCTGGGAAGGATAGAGATTACTTCCGAACTGCTATTTATCCTGATCCTGATAATCATATTGTTGATCTTATCTGTGCTTACCCTGAACATGATATACAGGGGCAAACAATCACATGGCCGGGCATTTCTTTTAGTGACCTCTGCGGCTTTGATGGTCTTTTTCGTACGGCAATTCGTTATTCCCGCAATTCCACGGGACCTTGTTGAAATCGGGAACTTTATATTAACAAAAAATATCGGCATCATGCTGCTCTTTGCTGTGGTTATGATGTTGGCATCATGGTCCATGATCCGGGGCAGAAAGGATATCGAAGGCGGAAATTCATCCTCCCTGCTTTTCAGCCATTCCATTGCCATTATCCTGTTAGGGATCCTGGTTGGGTCTGTTACTGGCCTCGTCGGTGCCGGCGGCGGCTTTCTTATCATTCCCGCACTGGTAATCATTGCCGGATTGCCGATAAAAACGGCTATCGGGACGTCCTTGCTTATAATTTCCGTAAATTCATTAATGGGCTTTTTGGGAGACATTCAAAACGATGATATTCATTGGGTATTTCTCCTGGAGTTTACAGGCTTATCCATTATTGGAATATTTGTGGGGACTTATGCGTCAAAATTTGTAAACGGACAAAGCCTGAAGAAAATTTTCGGCTGGTTCATTCTAATCATGGGTTTTTATATAATCACCCGTGAATTATTTTGGGGAACTTAAAATCTTTATTAACCATGGAGATTAAACAATTTTACGACGAAACACTAGCGCATGCTTCCTATGCTATTGAAAGTGACGGAAAGATCGCCGTGATCGATCCGGCAAGGGACCCTCAACCCTATTTTGATTTTGCTCAGAATAAAAATGCAATAATAACAGCCATCATTGAAACGCATCCGCATGCTGATTTTGTCAGTTCACATAAGGAAATTCATTCAAAAACAGGAGCTGATATATACATCAGTAAACTCCTGGGCGCTGATTATGCGCATCGTTCCTTTGATTCCGGGGACTCCCTGCATTTAGGTAAAGTCAAATTACGGGCGTTAAATACGCCTGGGCATTCCCCCGATAGTATCAGCATTGTGGTCAAAGATGAATCCGGAAAAGACTACGCCGTTTTTACCGGCGATACCCTGTTTATAGGCGACGTAGGAAGGCCTGATTTACGTGAGAATGCCGGTAATATTCTGGCGAAACGGGAAGAATTGGCAAGAGAAATGTACCGATCGACCAGGAATGTGCTTATGAAACTTAAAGAAGATGTTATCGTTTATCCTGCCCACGGCGCCGGTTCATTATGCGGGAAAGCTTTAAGTAAGGAACTTACCAGCACGATCGGGCGACAACTAAAAGAAAACTATGCATTGCAGGAGATGTCGGAAGATGAATTTGTAAGAGTCCTGCTGGAAGACCAGCCTTTTATTCCCAAATATTTCGGATTCAATGTGGAAGTGAACCGGGAAGGCGCCGCTAATTTTGAGGATACGGTTAAAAAGGTTCCCAGGCTTTCTACGGATGAAAAGCCGGATCGCGGCTTCCTGGTTATTGATACCCGTGCTCAAAAAGATTTTAATAAAGGTCATATTCCGGGCGCCATTAATATCGTTGAAGACGGTAAATTTGAAACCTGGCTCGGATCTATCGTAAGCCCCGGTGAGCCGTTTTACCTGGTCACCGAAAATGAAGACGCTATGGAGAAGAT
>CAYNCU010000093.1:0-15712 GCA_964395765.1 uncultured Roseivirgaceae bacterium
CAATTTCAGCATTCCTCCAGTCATTCATAATGATCGGTTTATTTTAAAAGGTTGTGAACCAGAAACATTAAAGATAATCAGATTCACGGAAGGATTGAACTGTCTAATGTGTATTTAGCCGGATATGTATTATGTGTAAAAGATATCTCGCATGATGACGCAAAGTGCATAAAGTTTTTTATTATATTCTTTACGTTCTCCGGGCCTTGCGAAAAACACTGAAACTTTTTTGTAACAATGGACGTCTTTCTTTTTACTCAATTCTTAAAGAAGCAGCCGGGTTGGCCATTGAAGCCCTCAGGGACTGGTATCCTACGGTAAGCATGGCAATAGCGATTACACCGGCGGCTGTGGCCGCAAATACAACATACGTCAGGGTAGTATGATAGGCATATTGCATCAAAAATTTATGCATGAAATACCAGGCAACCGGGGAACCAAGGATAAGGGCAATTACGATCAGCAGGGCAAAATCCTGGCATAATAGAATAACAAGCCGCGAAACACTGGCGCCGAAAACTTTCCGGATCCCAATTTCCCTGGATCTCCTTTCGACTGTAAACGAGGCAAGTCCGTATAAGCCGAGGCAGGCAATAAAAATGGCAATTCCTGTAAAATAATCAGCCAGTGTTCCTATGGTTGTTTCAGATTTATAAGCTTCTTCATAGGATTTATCGAGAAAATGATACTCAAAAGGAAAAGCAGGGTCATATTTTTTTACGAGTGCTTCCAGGTAAGGGACCGCTTCTTTTGTTTTACCCGGCTGAATTTTTACAAAGGTTACCCATGTATTTTTGGGGTTCAACATAAATATCAACGGCTCAATAGGGCTATATAACGAAGTATTATGAAAATCCTTTACCAACCCGATAATCTGCCCTTTTCTTCCCCAGCATTCAAGATTGGCTCCGACAGGGTGTTCGAGGCGCATCCTTTTAGCGGCTTCTTCATTGATAATAAAGTTGGATGAATCAGTGGCAAAATCCCTTGAAAAATATCTTCCGTCCAGCAATTTAAATCCCAGTACCTTGATCATATCGTAATCGGTCTGGTAAATATCGAAAAGGATGTTATCATCATCCTTCTTGCCGTCCCATTTGGGGTCAGAGGAACTGCTTCCTACCTGGTAAGGAAGATTATCTGCTTTCCCCACACCGGCAATAAAAGATTGAGAATTGGCCTCGTTTCTGAACGCTTCGAAATTTTTCTTTACACCGGGGTTATCCCAGAAGTATAAAATATTTTCCTTATCGAAACCAAGGTTTTTGTTTTGTATATAATAAATCTGTTTATATATAACCAGTGCGCTTACAATCAGTATTACGGAAAGAGAAAATTGTATTACGACCAGAACTTTTCTCAAGCCGGCTCCTTTCAAAAATGAACCGGATTGGCCTTTCAGTACTGCGGAAGGACTGAAGGCAGAGAGGAAAAAAGCGGGATAACTTCCCGAGAGGACCCCGGTCACAATGAGTATGATGAAGAAACCCAGCCAAAACCATGCGCTTAGGAAATCAATACTTACCTTTTTAGAAGTAATATCATTGAAATAGGGCAATAGCAACCTGACGACAATCACTGACAGAATCATTGCGATAACCGTGATCAGAAAAGATTCGCTCAGGAACTGATTTACCAGTGATCCGCGCCGGGCTCCCACGACTTTGCGTATTCCTACTTCTTTCGTTCGAAGGGCGGATCGGGCGGTGGTAAGGTTCATGAAATTAATACAGGCTATAATGAGAATGAACAAGGCAATTACGGCGAAGGCCTTAACATAGGTTATCCTTCCTCCTGCCAATTTCCCCTTTTCAAAATCCGAATACAATCGCAGGTCTTTATAGGGATGCAGGAATAGCGTTACGTTTGAATCTTTGTTTTTGGTTTTAATATAATCTGCGAATTTTTTATTGAATTGTATATAATCGGATCCGGGAGTCAGCCTGACAAAAGTCATGATGCCGTTATTCCCCCACTCCTGTAACCATGGTTGATCTTCTTCAAACAGGTGAAAGGGCGCCACAAATTCACATTGCAAAGTCGAATTGGAGGGAAGGTCTTTATATACACCGGTAACCTTCAGGTCGAATTTATTTTTGAACCTGACAATTTTACCTAAGGCCGATTCATTTCCGAAAAGCTTTCCGGCTAGGGAAGAGGATAAAACCACACTTGATCGGTCCGGCATCGGGTCCGCCGGATTCCCTTCCAGCCATTGAAAGGTAAACATGGTGAGTAGCGAAGAATCGGCATACCGGCCTTCTCCGTAAAATGATTTCTCCTGGTAATTGAACAATTCACGACCTCCCCAGTTGGAACGCGCAGCAACTTCCACTTCCGGAAATTCCGATTGCAGGCCTTCTGCGAGAGGACCGGGAGTAGCTTTAAAAGTATAGATCTTGTTCCCGGAATAAGTTTGATTTTCAAAAACCTCAAACAAACGGTCCAGGTTTTTATTAAACCGGTCATAGGTAACTTCATCTTTTATCCAGAGAACGATAAATAGAAAAGTGCTTAGGCCGACGGTAAGGCCCAGCAGGTTAATAAATGTAAATCCTTTATGCCGGACCAGGTTCCGGAAGGCGGTTTTCAGGTAGCTGCGTAACATGATATTTGAGATTGTTGTTGAAGTTATTTATACCCAATTATAAATTCTTTTTTTAAATATCCTTTTGAATAATCCCATGGCCTGCTTAGTAATATTATCAAGATGATTTTGACCTGAATTTAGTTTTAAATATTAATTACTTCTTCGAATAATTACTTCTAAAATACTAAAAGGTTACACTGTTCATGTGATTGAAAAACAATTATTCATTTCTGAGCGATTGCGCCGGATTTAATAAAGCTGCTTTTATGGATTGATAACTTACCGTTAATAAGGCAATCAGAATGCTGAAAAATCCTCCGGCTGCAAATGCCCACCATGGAATTCCGATTTTGTACGCAAAGTTGTTCAGCCACCGGAAGGCAAAATACCAGGCAAACGGAACAGAAATCAAAAAGGCAATTATTATATTCCTGATAAAATCCATTGAAATCAAAGAGGTTATATTAAAGATAGTGGCGCCCAGGACCTTTCGTATTCCGATTTCCCTGGTTCTTTGTGATGTCATAATAGCCGCCATTCCGAAAAGACCCAGGCAGGCAAGCACAATGGCCAGACCTGAAAAGACACTGAATAATTGCGCCGTTTTTTGTTCCGATTGGTACATTGCATTATACTCCCTGTCCAGAAAATGAAATTCAAAAGGCCGTCCGGGGATCCTGCCTTTCCAAACCGAAGCTATGGAAGTAAGCGCATCCTGAAGATCATTTCCCTTAAGCTTTATTAAAATATTATTCAGATACCTGTTGCTTAAAAATATGACCAGGGGTTTTATGGTTTCATGCAGGGAAGCCATATGAAAATCACTGACGACACCGACAATAGTACCGGGCAATCCTTTATTAATTGTCCGGCCAATAGCTTCATCAGGAGTCCAGCCAATTTCCTTAACTGCTGTCTCATTTAAAATATAATAATTAGCCGAGTCTTTGTGCGCTTTCAACTGTTGTAAATCGGCTTCACTAAAATCAGTGCCCGCTATGATGTGAATGCCAAGCGTTTTAATGAAATCCAGGTCAACGGGTATGGCCTTGGTGGCAATTTTCTTTTCGCCCGAACTGGTTGCGGCTATGAACTCATCAGACCAACCTATATCGACAGGAGTCTCGTAACCGGCACTCACACTAGTTACATAAGGGTTTATTTGCAAGGCAGCCTTCAGGGCTTCATAATTGGGTTTAACCTGGTTATCATTCGGCAAGGAAATAACCTTGCTCTTATTATAACCCAAATTGACATTCTGTATGAATTTTCTTTGTTGCTGAATAACTAGAGTAACAATGATCAATAAAATGGAAATGAAAAACTGAAATACAATCAGAGATTTACGGAAATTTCCACCGGAAATGGGAATATGAGTTCCCGGTTTAAGGATAGCAACCAGTTTATATCCAGAAAGGATCATGGCAGGGTATCCTCCCGCAATAATGCTTACCAGGCTTATTAATACCGCGAGGGTAAGAATGATAACAGGCCGGAAGATCGATGTAATAGTAAAGTGGATACCTGAAAGAAGGTCGAAATAGGGAAGAACCAGTATGGCTACAATAATTGCAGTGAGGGCAGACAGGGTTGCAAGTACGAAAGAATCACCGAGATAATGCCCTAAGAGTTGTGAATTTCGGGCTCCCAGCACTTTGCGGATCCCGATGCCTGTTTTTTGCTCCGAAGCAAGGGCAATGGAAAGATTTGAATAATTGATACAGGCAATCAGAAGAATGAATATGGCAATTGCGATCAGAATATTGATATATAATGCCGGAACATTCGGCACCATTCCGTCAAGTGTTGAATTAAGATGAACGCGTTCCATAGGCTGGAGACGGTAAGTAAGGTAATCCCCTCCGGTCATTTCAAGCTCGGAGGCGCTTATTCTTTTCATATACTTATCGATTTTCCGTTCCAGGTCCGGAATATCGGTTCCCTTATTGAGCCATAAATAGGTTAAATAATTGGCGGAAAACCATTCTTCTGATTTGGAATTCTCCAGATTGGAGAAACCTGCAAGAAAATCAAATTGTATTTGTGAATTACCGGGCGCATCAGCCATCAACCCACTCACCTTGTAAATATCATTCCCATTCACTAATAATATTTTTCCCAACGGATCTTCATTACCAAAATATTTTTTTGCCATTGAACGTGTTAAGATCACTTTTCCCTGAGCATTAAGGGCAGTTGCGGCGTTTCCCTCAATAAGGGGGAAAGAAAACATCTTTAGAAAAGAAGTATCGGCGAATAGGAAATTTTTTTCATCAAATATTTTTTCACCCTGTGCAACCACCACGGAATTTCTAATCATACGAACGTATGATTTCACCGCCGGAAAAGTTCTCTCCAACTGGGGGCCTGCCTTGGTCCCGGTCAATGCCGTTTGCTGGGGATTCCCTCCAACTGAATATTCCATGGTTAACCGGGCAATTTGGCTGCCGTTTTTCTGGAAGTGGTCAAAACTTAGTTCATGAAAAACATAAAGGGATATCAGGATGAAGCAGGTTATTCCTACACTCAGGCTGATCAATTTTATAAGGGAAGACAATTTATTTCGGAATAGCCGGCGAAAAATAACATTAAAATTATTTCCAGCCATAATGTCGTTGTTAGCAGATCGTTAGAAAATTAAGAAATCGGGTAAATTGACGTATTTCTTAATCTGACGCAATTAAATCCGGTGAGGTTGCACGACTATAAATAAGAATTTCAAATTACCGGGTTAATCCATTGCTTCGATATGTTCACCCGATCCCTTATCTTGTTTATGATACCGGAGAAAAAAGAGGGGAATTATTATCAGGAGAGTAATAATGGCACCCACGAGAAAGTCATCGGTTATGCCCTGTACCAATGCCTGGCCTGTCAGGTTTTGAACGATCAGGGCCTTAGCCTGCAATACCGTTTCATTCCCGGTTCCGCCAGCGGTTTGCTGAATAAATTGTTTTAATCCGTAAACTATGGTTTTGTAGGTTGGCGAATTTTGATTTACCGCCTGGCTGTACATTTCCGTGTGAAAAATAACGCGTCTGGTCAACAAAGTTCCTAATATGGCAACACCAAAGCTGCCCCCCACCTGTCTGATCGTATTGAATAATCCTGTCGCCTGGGCCATTTTCTCCTTGGTAATGTCGTTAATGGCAATAGTGCTTAACGGGATGAACATAAATCCAATTCCAAATCCTCTGATAATCAGGGGTACTATAATCTGCTGATATTCAGTAGTAAGGGATAAATCCTTGTAGGCATACATGCTGAAAAAGGTCAAAGCAACTCCTATTAATACGGGGATCTTGGGATTTACCTTGTCGGATAATCTTCCTGCAATAGGTGACATAATCGCCTGGATTATGCCTACCGGAAAAAATACCAGTCCTGCCTGAAGAGCAGTATAACCTAGTGAGTTCTGAAGATATAAAGGAAGCAGGAAGGAATTTCCGAAAAAGGCAAGGCCGAAAATAAAAAGCATGATACTGGCCAGTCCGAAATTCCTGTTTTTTAATATTCTTAAATCGACAATTGGATGTTTAACGGTTAACTCTGTATATATGAATAGGGCAAAGCTGAAAAAAGAAATGATAAAACAGGTAAGGATAAAATCGGAAGTCCAGCCACCTGTATTCCATGCAGCATTGCCGTCTGCCAGTGCCAGCAACAATGAAACCAGGAATATAGTCATGGATATAAAACCCAGGAGATCAAAGGATCGGGATTCTTCCGTTTTATATTCCCTTTGAATGATCAGAGTAACAGTAAGGGCAATAATACCGACCGGTACATTGATGTCAAATAACGCATGCCAGCTGAATTTATCGATCAGGTAGCCGCCAAACATGGGTCCTAATGAAACTGACGCCGCCGAAGCGATTCCCCAGAAGCCCAATGCCATCCCTCTCTGTTTCGGGGGGAATTCCCTGGTCGTTATGGCCATGCCGACCGGCATAATAAAGCCCCCGCCGGCACCCTGGAGCACCCTGAAAGCAATGAGCATATTTTCATTCGGAGACAAACTGCATAACAGTGAGCCGAGCGTAAATAAAAACAAACCGAGGGCATATGTCTTTTTATATCCCAGATGATCGGCTATCCAGCCGGAAGAGGGTAGTACAACGGCAAAAACCAGCAAGTACGCCGTCAACACCCATTCAATTTTATCCACGCTAACCCCAAAGGTGGCCATCATTTTTGGCAAGCCGACATTGACAATGGTCACATCCAGTACGGCCATGAAAGTCCCAATCATGATATTAGCGAGTACAAACCACCTGTACGAAGGATGCAGGTGCAGATTCGAGAAGTCTATCGCTCTGCCGTTATTCGCTGCCATTTCGACCCGTTTTTACTTCTGTTTTTAAATACACTATTCTCTGTTATATAGGATAATACCGATTTAGCTCCTGAATTAATCATATTATTAAATAATCAGAAATCCCTAAGATTGTTTTTCAACTATACATAAATTATTTTCCAGGTACCTGGAATAGGGAGGTGCAAAAGTAAGGGAAAACTTAGAATTAGATTAAAAGATATCCTTTACTTTAACATTACTTAATTATTCATTCCTGAGTGAATCTACGGGGTTGGCAATCGCTGCCCGGAAGGTCTGGAAACTGATAGTGGCCAGGGCTATGAATAAGGTCAATATTCCGGCCAGGATAAATAATCCGGGTTTGATATGGATCCGGTAGGCAAAATTACCAAGCCATTGTTTCATGGCATACCATGCTACTGGCCAGGCAATCAGGTTGGCAACCAGGATGAGTAATATGATCTCCTTTGACAACAGGGAAAGAATATTCGGGATGGAAGCCCCGAGTACTTTCCGGATACCAATTTCCTTGACCCGTTGCAGTGTACTGAAAGTAGCCAGCCCGAATAATCCCAGGCAGGCAATGGCAATGGCCAGGCCGGAAAAAATAGAAAAAAGCTGACCCTGCCTCTGCTCCGACATGTAAAGGTTTTTATAACGTTCGCTTACGAATGAATATTCAAAGGGATAATCAGGCAGAAACTCTTTCCATGTTTTCTCAATATAAGCCAGTGCCTGGTGCATATCCTTTCCGGATATTTTAATGGATAAACGCCTGTAATATTTGGAAGGCTTGAAAACAACGGGAATGATCGGTTCTTTTAAGGATTCAAAGTGAAAATCCTTTACTACGCCGATCACTCTTCCTTTAATGCCCCCGTACCTGAAATCATGGGTAAGTATTTCGTCATCCGTAAGCCCAAGCATTTTTACGGCAGTTTCGTTCAGGATAAATCCCAGGGAATCATCGGACTTAATGTCTTTTGAAAAATTCCTCCCGGCCGCAAAAGGAATTGAATAGGTATCGAAATATTCATCATCACAACGAATGTTTTTTATGGTGATATCCGATTGTACCATGGAATCTCCTTTCTGCACTGCGCCATTACCCATCGAATCAAGCAATCGCCCGGTAGGAATCCGGCTTGAACGGGTCACATCTTTTATATAGGATTGCGATTTCAGCTGATTATAAAAAGCATCATAATTCTGAACAAGGTCTGAGTAATACGGCAGCGTGATTACCTGGCTATTATCGTATCCCAATTCTGTATTATTGAGAAAATGTAATTGTTTATACGTGATTGCCGTTCCAACGATCAACATGATGGACAGGGCAAACTGGACAACTACAAGTGATTTACGTACGCCTCCCTTGCCTTGCATCGATCCCTGCTGACTCTTTATGATGGAAGAAGGTTTAAAACCGGACATCACAAAGGCAGGGTAAATCCCGGCCAAAATACCGATAACTATTGCAAACAGGATAGTTCCGGTTAATAATGGCCAGTTATCCAGGGTATATATATGCAATGATTTTTGCGTGAATGCATTCATCCAACGGAGGGCTAACCCGGAGAATAGGGCGGACACCAGGAGCGCCACCAAAGCGATAAGGACGGATTCCGAAATGAATTGAAGGATGAGTTGACCTTTGTAGGCACCGGATACTTTTCTGATGCCGACTTCCTTGCTTCTCTTGGTAGCCCGGGCCGTAGAAAGATTTATGAAATTAAAACAGGCGATCAGCAATATGAAAAAACCGATCACCCCCATCATATAAACATTGGTAATGCTGCCGTTCGATTCTTCTTCGGAATCCAGGTGGGAATAAAGATGGATCGATGTCATTTTCTGCAGATGCAGTTGTGTACCGGTAGAAGGTAACGGCTGGTTTGCATTGTTCCGGTTAATGCCCATGTGCTTGTCAATAAACGCCGGGAACCTTGATTCCACTTTCGCTGCATTAAAAGGTTCTCTTACCAGGGCAAAGGTCCCGAAGGCGTTGTTTCCATAGTTATTTTCAAGACCTTCCCTGCCGTAAATCGTAGAATCGTTTAGGGTGGAAAAGGAAATAAACATCTCGGGGTGCCAGAATGATTCATTGGGAAAATCCTTGTAAACGCCGGTCACAATCCCATCCCAGTCATTGTCAATTTTCAGACTTTTACCCAATGGGCTTTGATCACCGAAAAATTTCTCCGCCGTGTGCTGCGACATCATGATCTGGTACGGCTGATCGAATGTTTTCAATGGGTCTCCCTGCGTGATATGAACCGTGAAAATTTTGAAAAGGGAAGGTTCTGCGGCATAGGTCTTATGGACAAACAGGGATTTCAGTTGTCCTGATTTTTCCTGGAAGGATACCAAAACCCGGTCTTCCAGGGTCCTTGCCACCTGTTCAAATTCGGGAAAATCATTCTTCAGCAAGGGGCCGAAAGGTGGACCCAGGTGGCCGAGGCGCAGGTTAACACTTCCGTCAGGAGAAAGAAAATACCGGTTGATCCGGTAAATCCGTTCTGCATTTTTATTATACCGGTCGTAACTCAGCTCATCCGTAATATAAAGGTAAATCAATAAGCTGCAGGTAATCGCTACGGCAAGTCCGAAAATATTAATAAAGGATGTGGTTTTATTTCGCAATAAATTGCGGAAAGCAACCCCAAGGTAATTTTTGAACATGGTTGTATGTGGTTAAAATTTCTGTTTGTTGGTATCCTGATCTTATAAATTTATTAATAATTAATTTTTTGTCAAATGATTAATATTCATTTCCCAATTAGGGCATTTTTTGCCGGGTTTTTAAAATAATAATGCTTTCCAATGATTTTAAAATTTTTCGGATGAACAGGGAAAATTATCCATGTAACCATCAGAATTGACGATGAATTTATTCTACCCATGCAGCAACGGTTATTATAAAAGGTGTTTAGCCTCAGGCCAGGTAGTCACCTTTCATAATAATTGATGCATGAAACATAAAAAGGTTACAGAAATTTTAATGATTCATACTGGCGAAGGCTTTTTCGCCATTTTCACGCAGGCCTATGGCCTTTCCAACTACAATTTCATTCTCATTCGCTTCCATTCCTTTAACAAATTCTACAGCTACTTTGGAGGGTTCTATTCCCCTGTCCACCTCGCCGCGTTTTCCCCTCCTGCCCTGATCCAGGTCGGTATCTACAATCGGAGGAATTAGCTCAAATACTTTTACGGAAGAGTTTTTAAGTTGGTGGCGCAGGGACATGGTGAATGAATGCAGAGCTGCCTTCGTGGCACAATAGACGGGCATAAAAGCCAGCGGGGCAAAACCAAGCCCGGAACTTACATTGACAATTGCGCTTTCTTTTTTGGGTTTGAAATTTTCAACGAAAAGAGAACTTAACAAAACCGGTGAGGATAAATTAATTTCAATCTCTTCGGTTATATCCTCGATAGATTCAGGCGCGTTGAAATTGAAAACCTTCTGAATTCCTGCATTGTTGATCAGGATATTAACATCCGGGAATTTTTTAATGGTCCATTGATACAACAATTTTACCTGGTCGGGCCTGCGAAGGTCGGTAACAATATAATCGACACCGGGATATTTCTTCTTGACATCCTTAAGTACGGATTCCCTCCTCCCGCATATGATCACTTTGTTTTTGTCTTTAAGCACATCCACCAATGCCAGGCCAATGCCGGTCCCACCGCCCGTAATCAGTATTGTTTTACCTTCAAGTTTCATTGTTTCAGGTTTTACATGATTTAATCAGTAACAATAAAATTAACAACTTTTACGGGATCATTTGGTATAGTCAGAATTTAAACACTGAATAATTAATTATATGACGCATTATTTCACAATCATATTTTACACAATACATAATTTACAAAATATTAATAATCTATTCTTCCGAATTCCCGTTTCCGATTGATCATTCTCTTAAAAAATCAAAAAGTTTGTTATACGTCACTCTTCCGGCACGATCATTCTTAACCATTTATATTACCCTATGTTCATTTAATTTATTTTTTGACTATTCGTAAAATTTGTAACTTGCATCCCTGTATTTTTTTCGGAATGGCTAAAAAAATCGAAGAATTTCTATTTGGTGATGAGACTCTTTCTGCGGGGAAAGTGATACAGATCGGGCTCGGGAAACTGGCGGGTAAAATCGGGGAAAAAACAAAAGAAAAAATTTGGGCTTCTCAAAATGCTGTCCGGTCGATAGTCGATAAAAATGTAACCGTCTACGGTATCAACACGGGCTTCGGGCCTTTATGCCAGACGATCATTTCGAAAGAAGACACGAAAAAGCTCCAGGAAAATCTTTTGAGAAGTCACAGCGTAGGAGTCGGCGAACCGGTAAGCCCTGAAATTGTGAAGTACATGATGATCCTGAAGTTACAGTCGCTTTCTTACGGCTATTCAGGAATCTCCATGGAAGTGCTGGAAAGGATTCTTTGGTTTCTGGAAAATGATATAATCCCTTATGTGCCTTCGAAAGGTTCCCTGGGCGCTTCCGGTGATTTGGCTCCCCTTGCTCATCTCTTTCTGCCGTTGATCGGCCTGGGTAAGGTATATCAGGAAGGGGTGTTAAAGGATACAGCCGAATTTTACAAGTCATGGAATATGAAGCCGCTTGAACTGGGTCCCAAGGAAGGACTTGCCCTGATTAACGGAACCCAATTCATGGCGGCCCATGCCGTGAAGATCATTGATATGTTTCACAACTGCCTGGATGCTGCTGATATTATCGGCGCTATGAGCCTGGAAGGTATCCTCGGATCGGCAAAACCTTTTTCGGAAGAACTTCATAAACTCAGGCCCTTTCATGGCATACAGCATGTCGCGCACAGGTTGTATGTATTGCTGGAAAACTCCGAAATGGTGGCTTCTCACATAAATTGCGGAAGAGTGCAGGACCCGTATTCCATTCGTTGCATGCCGCAGGTACATGGAGCTTCCAGGAATACATGGCGTCATCTGAAAAATCTGGCTGAAGTAGAATTGAATTCCGTTACGGATAACCCTATTATCTTCGACGAAAACAATACGGTCAGCGGCGGCCACTTCCATGGACAACCTTTGGCTTTGCCGCTCGATTATACCGGACTGGCCGCCAGTGAAGCCGGCAATATTTCGGACCGGAGAACTTACCTTCTCCTGGAAGGCGGCGTGGAGGGGCTTCCTGAATTACTGATGAGGAATACGGGAATCAACTCCGGTTTCATGTTATCACAATACACGTCGGCGGCACTGGTAAGCGAAAATAAATCGCTTTGTTTTCCTTCAAGCGCTGACAGTATTCCCACCTCTCTCGGCCAGGAAGACCACGTTAGTATGGGGGCCAACGCAGCCCGTAAGACCATGAAGATCCTGGAAAATCTTGAATACATATTGGCCGTGGAATTGCTCTGTGCAGCCCAGGCATTTGACTATCGTAAACCGATGCGGTCGGGGAAAATTCTCGATGAATGTCACAGTTTGATCCGGAGCAGGATCGATCATGCGGAAGAAGACCGGATTTTTGCCAATGACATTGTCATCGCGCATGACCTCATTGCCAGTCATGAACTGGTTGATTTGACTTACGCAGTTGCCGAGTCGGAAAATCTTGACCTAAAAGGCCCTTATCATGACTCCTTCGGAATTTATTGACCGATATGCATCGCATCCCCGTTATAAGGCGCCCCGGGGAAATCAACTGAATGCAAAATCCTGGCAGACAGAAGCCCCGTTACGGATGCTTTTAAATAATCTGGACAGTGAGGTTGCCGAAAACCCGCAGGAACTGGTCATTTACGGTGGCACAGGACAGGCTGCCCGTAATGTGGACGCAGTGAAAAATATTATCAGGGCCTTATTGAACCTGGAGGAAGATCAGTCATTACTTATCCAGTCGGGAAAACCGGTAGGGATCATTCCTACCCATAACGAAGCCCCCCGGGTCCTTATCGCCAACAGCAACCTGGTGCCGCATTGGGCCACTTGGGAATATTTTAACGAATTGAAGAAAAAAGGGCTAACCATGTTCGGGCAGATGACGGCCGGAAGCTGGATTTATATCGGAACACAGGGAATTCTCCAGGGAACCTATGAAACTTTCGCCGCCTGCGGAGAAAAATATTTCAGCGGGGACTTGCAGCATAAGCTCATCGTTTCCGGCGGACTGGGCGGAATGGGAGGCGCTCAGCCATTGGCTGCAACCATTGCCGGTGCAACCTTTCTCGGCGCAGATGTGGATGAAGAAAGAATACGAAAACGGTTGCAAACACGGTATATTGACAAGATGACCCGTTCCTACGAAGAAGCAAAAACATGGATACTCGAGGCCAGGAAATCCGGAAAATCATTGTCTGTCGGTTTGGTTTCCGATATTGGTGATCTGCTTGAAAGATTATTGAAGGACAATCTGATTCCCGAAATCCTGACCGATCAGACATCGGCCCACGATCCGCTGAATGGTTACATTCCTAACGATCTTTCGCTTTCCGGAGCGCTTGAATTGCGAAAATCGGATCCTGTTGAATACAAACGCAGATCTTTGAAAAGTATGGCAAGGCATGTCGGCTTTATGCTTCAAATGAAGGATAAAGGTTCCGTTGTTTTTGATTATGGTAACAATCTCCGGGAATTTGCACTGGAGGGCGGCGAAAAAAATGCATTTTCCTATCTTGGATTCGTGCCGGAGTTTATAAGGCCGCAATTCTGCGAAGGAAAAGGGCCATTCCGTTGGGCTGCTCTTTCCGGGGATCCGGAAGATATTTTTACGACCGATAAAGCCCTGATTGAAAATTTTCCAGAAAACAAACATATGATCAATTGGCTCAGGCAGGCCAGGGAAAAAGTTTCCTTCCAGGGTCTGCCCTGCAGGATTTGCTGGCTGGGAATGGGAGAAAGGAAAAAAGCAGGTTTGATTTTCAACAGGCTTGTTCGTGAAGGAAAATTAAAAGCCCCGGTGGTAATAGGCCGTGACCACCTGGATTGCGGAAGTGTTGCCTCCCCGAACCGGGAAACCGAGGGCATGAAGGACGGATCGGATGCCATCTCCGACTGGCCGTTACTTAATCTCATGGCGAATACCTGTTCAGGTGCCACCTGGGTTTCTTTCCACCACGGCGGCGGTGTAGGTATCGGGTATTCACAACATGCCGGGATGGTCATCCTGGCGGATGGAACCGAAAGGGCAGAAAGGTGTATCAGCCGCGTGCTTCACAATGACCCCGGCACGGGAATTATCCGGCATGCTGACGCCGGCTATGAAACCGCCCGTAAATTTTTAATGGAGTTTTCGCTTAATATCTGATCCATGTCAAAACTGATCGGCCCCTTTACCCAATTATTAACCATGAATGGAATATCCCTGGCGGGACCTGTCCGGGATGATGAAATGGAGATCATCAGGGATGCCGGCATCCTGTTAGACGGGAATAAAATTGTTGAAACGGGTAAATATTCTGACTTGATTAAAAATGCAGATAAAGATTCCCTGGAAGTAACCGACAGCAGAATGGTGGCCTTGCCGGGATTTATTGATGCCCATACCCACTTATGCTTTGCCGGTAACCGGGCGGAGGAATATTCCATGCGAATAGCGGGTGAAAATTATTCAACGATTCTTTCGCGTGGCGGCGGTATTCACCAGACCGTTACAAAAACAAGGTCGGCTACATTTTCCGACTTGATGGTGGGCCTCGCCGAAAGGGCAGGAAAACATTTTAGGGAAGGGGTCACCACGATGGAAGTGAAAAGCGGGTATGGCCTGAATGCCGAAGAAGAAATCCGGATCCTGAAAGTAATAAGGGAAACCAATAATGAAATCCCTGCCGACCTGGTCTCCACCTGTCTGGCGGCACATGTGGTACCCCCGGAATTTCCCGGTGAAAAAGAATACCTTGATTATCTTTCTGACGAATTGCTGCCACGGATCCTGAAGGAAAATTTATGCTCCCGGGTGGATATTTTCATCGAAAAAAACGCTTTCAGCTCCGGCGCGGCTGAAATATATCTTTCCAATGCGATGAAGCTGGGTTTTGAAATCACAATTCATGCCGACCAGTTCACCAAAGGAGGATCGTCAGTAGCTGCCAAACTGAAAGCAAGAAGTGCGGATCATCTTGAAGCGAGTGAAGAAGAAGAAATATACCTTCTTGCCAAAAATGGGGTTGCTGCGGTTGTGCTTCCGGGATCCAGCCTGGGACTGGGAATGCCGTTCGCTAAAGCAAGAAAAATTCTGGATAACGGAGGCAGCCTGGTTATCGCCTCGGACTGGAATCCGGGAAGTGCCCCGATGGGCGATTTATTGACGCAGGCTTCGGTACTTTCGGCGTTTGAGAAATTGTCCAACGCGGAAACATTCGCTGCCATGACCTTCAGGGCGGCAAAAGCCCTGAACAGGAATGATATCGGCATAGTCGCCGGAGATAAAAAAGCCGATTTTATTGCATTTGATACCCCGGATTTCAGGGAAATTTTGTATCATCAGGGACAATTAAAACCAGGGATAATCTGGAAAAATGGTTTGAAATTTAAATCGAAAAACTGAAACCTATGTCGAGTCCACTTATTGAATGCGTGCCCAATTTCAGTGAAGGCCGGAATATGGATAAGATCAGGCAGATTACCTACCAGATTGAAAAGATCAAGGGGGTAAAACTGCTGAATATTGATCCGGGAAAAGGCACTAATCGTACGGTTGTTACTTTCGTGGGCGATCCCGATTCTGTGATTGAAGCCGCTTTCAGGGCAATTAAAAAAGCTTCCGAAGTGATCGACATGAGAAATCATAAAGGCGAACACCCACGAATGGGCGCCA
>CAYNCU010000094.1:0-7233 GCA_964395765.1 uncultured Roseivirgaceae bacterium
AACGGGTTTTTTTTCTTTTCATTTCCTGAGACACTCATCGATCCCTGCGTACTTCCATGATACGAATGATAAAAAGAAATTATCTCGTTTTTCCCGGTATATCTTTTGGCAAGTTTTATCGCTCCTTCATTGGCTTCCGTTCCGGAATTCACCAGGTATGCATTGTCCAGTTCAGGGGGTAGCATACTTATTAATTTCTCACAAAGTTTAACCTGAATATCCTGGACGAATTCACCGTAAGGAATCACATGCATATAGCGATCGAGCTGTTCTTTGATCGCCTTTAAAACCGCGGGATGCCGGTGACCGATATTATTAACAGCCAGCCCTGCGATGAGGTCCATATATCGCCGGCCCTCTTTTGAATAAAGATAAATTCCTTCTGATTTTTCAATTTCCAGCGTGAGCGGATGGGGAGAAGTTTGTGCGAGATGCCTGAAAAATGAATTATTTAATCCGGAATTTTTCATAAACACTGTTCATAATATCATATATGTTTTAGAAGCTGATATTTACCGTTTTACCGGAATCGACCTCGAAATCCTTGATATAAGTATACTTGCTTCCCATGGAATTCTTCGCTCTGAAAACAAATTTATACGATCCCGGCTGGATGGCCACAGAGGCCTGACTAGCATTTTCTTCCAGGTCGTAAATCCACGTCGTGCTGCCGTCTTTATTCCTGAGATAAACACTTCCGTAACCCGGATAATTCACGAGAATATTCATCACTCCCGGAGGCGGAACTTCAATTTTAGTCAGCTTGTTTGAATTGATCAAAACATTATTATACTGAATGCGGGGCAATGTTGTCAATTCCAGATCATAGCGGCCGGTTAAGTATTTCTGAACCGAACCGATCGCCTGGTCGTTAATGACATCCTTACTGTCATGTTCCCTGACAAGAATATAAATTCCGTTATGGTATTCGAATGTATTTTTTTGCGTAAGCGTAAGGCTTCCCTGGGGCGCCATTACTTTAATTACATTGTGTCGACCGGCGATAATATCGAGATTGTATTTGTAAACCGGGGGAACTGTATTGACCCGCAGATCATAAGGGATCACGGCATCGATTATCACTGAATCCGGCTGCCCGTTCTGATCGCGGTAATGAACGAAATCATAGACTGTTTTCCCGGTCAGGTTATTGATAAATGAAACATTGATATTGCTGATGGTCGGCTGTTGATTTTCATCGAGCAGTTCTACACTCACTGTCGTTTTATTCAGTGTTTGCGAAACCGCGGTTAACAAGGCTTTCCTGAAATCGTTGATCTGGCTGGCATCGAAGAATTTACCCATACATCCGAACTGGTCGGCGAAGTTTTTATCCATACCGATCCCAATGATGAAAGGCCGCAGGAAAATGCCCTTTTTCTGTAATTCCGTAGAGACCTTACAGGGATCGCCGTTACAGGATTCTATGCCGTCGGTAATGATAATGATTATATTCCTCGAATTGGGGTCGTCAGGGAAATCATGGGCCGCCTGTTCGAGGGAATAGGCAATAGGGGTAGTCCCTTTCGGTTGTATTTGCCTTATTTTCTGAAGAATTGCGTCATTATTACCTGCGGCAAAGGGGACTTCCAGTTTGGAATCGTCACAACGATGCATCTGGGTAGGGTACTGGTGTCCATACACCCTCAGGGCCAGTTCAAGATGCTTATTAACCCGCAGGGAATCCACAAAATCGGATAGAAATTTCTTTGCCACCACAATCCTTGTTGCCGGTCCCCAGTTGCCCAGCATGCTTCCCGAGGCGTCGAGCATAAACAAAATCCTTGTTTTTTCCGGGGGTTTCTGAACATATTCCTGCGGAAAAGCAGAATTTGAGATCAGCAGAAATAAAAATACAATCCTGATATAGGGACTTTTCAGCATGATAAAAATTTATACAAATCTCAGATAAAACGTAAAAAATCCACAAATATGGTGGTTCTTATTTCAGGATCTGGCTTGTATGTTCCTTTGTATCCACTTTTTCGATTATTTCTTCGATGGTGCCTTTTTCGTCCACCAGGAAAGTGGTCCGGGCAGTACCCATATATTTACGTCCATACATGGATTTTTCCACCCAGGTCCCGAATTTTTCATGGATTGACTTATCTGTATCCGCCATGAGGGGGAACGGAAGGTCGAATTTCTTAATGAACTTCTGGTGCGACTTTTCATCATCGGAGCTTATGCCCAGCACCTGGTAGCCGGCTTTTTGCAATTTTTTATAATTATCCCTCAGGTTACAGGCTTCAGCTGTACAGCCGGGGGTATCATCTTTGGGATAAAAATAAATAACCAGTTTTTTCCCTCTGTAATCGGTTGATTTTACTTCCGATCCGTCCTGGATCTTTCCTTTAAAAACGGGCAACTTGTCTCCGGCCTTTAATTTCATATCTTATTCTATTTTAGCTGAGTAATTTGATTTATTTCCGCAATTATCGGTTACTTCAAGATTAAACTCAC
Source organism: uncultured Roseivirgaceae bacterium (assembly GCA_964395765.1). Lineage (GTDB taxonomy): Bacteria > Bacteroidota > Bacteroidia > Cytophagales > Cyclobacteriaceae > DATDPY01. Next base: position 2,464 of record CAYNCU010000094.1, read on the forward strand.
CATTCAATGGAATGTTTTGATCCAGTCGTTCCGACCAGATCAGGTTCTTTTTAGGGTCATAATTCATTAGCAGCCATTTCCCGTCAATTGTGGCGGAATAATTTTTAATTCCGGAAAGATTATCCCGTATCCTGAAACTTACCATCGTATTGCTGATGCGGACAGGATCAATTTCAGGGGGTACGCTATCGCGCAGAATGGTAAAATTACCAAGATCGGTGATCCGGATATTGAATCCGTTATCCGACCAGTCATTCCCCTCGAAATTATAGTTCCTGAAATTTTCGGTGTTATAAACCCCATATTGACTAATACTATCGTATTTCAGCCTGGGAATAAATTTGACATGAATGCTGCCATCCAGCGGAATATTTTCATTTCCTATTGTGAACACCTCCTGTTTACCGGAATTAATGAGCCGGTAGGAGCTGGTTAGATATAAAGTATCGTATAAGCTTTTTTTTGTGGTCTTCAGGTCATAATAGGGATCAAAAAAAGAAAATTCGTTATCCGGCGGTATGGTAACCTTAAAATCAAAATCAAGTGAATTATTCCCAATCTTCACGGAATCCGGCAATCCCTGGCGCAAGTCCCACAGGAATACAGCAAGGCCCGGGAAGGTATAGGCAGGAATCATCTCGTAAATTCTGTGATTGGAATAAATAATGGATTTATCCGGGGATTCGCCTTTTTCCCTGTTTTTAATAACCAGGGTATTATCATAACTGTCCCAGGAAATGGGATTATCAGGAATCGTTACCCTTTTTTTGTGATTGACTTTAGGTATCGCCCCCCGCAGATGCAGATTCAGGAAGCTCTGGTTGCCGTATAGGTCGGTAAATACCACCTGGACCTGGTGCATAAGCGTGTCCCGGATCGTGATTTTTCCCTTGTTGACTTCACTTTTATAGAAAGGAAGCTGGTTCCCGTCGTCTATAAATAATTTCTGGAAAGTCCTGCGAGTGGTCATTTTAAGCCGGTTATCGTAATAGACCGGGGTATTGGAAGCTTGTGGAATTGAAAAAGTGGTTAAATCCATATCCAGTATGATATTCCCATCCAAATAAACCTTTATATAGGGGATGCCGTCCCGGTTGGCGGCTCCATTCAAGCGATCGAAAGCCTGTACCTCGATTCCTATGGTACCGTAAATATCAATAGGGTCATCGTTTTCAAAAACATTATCCGCACGGGTAGGGCTGAAAATGAAATTTCCGAATTGATCGTTGACCCGGGAATGTATATCCAGGGTTTTTATGGAAAACGCCTGAACGATCGGAGGGATGTCGTCTTTAATTTCCTTAAAATGTCTGGAAAGAGGATTGATAATTTTAAGGTGCGGATCTCTGAGTTCGAAATGAAGGTGAGGTCCGGTGGTTGAGCCGGAATTTCCAGATAAAGCAATAAAATCGCCAATCTCAACGGGGAATTTATCTTTCGCTGGAAAAAGGTTCACCTCAAAAGATTGCCTTTTGTATTGTTCTTCCACCGTGTATTGCTGAATATCGTCCCGGAATCTTAATAAGTGACCGTATACGGCAGTTTCACCATTTTTATCAATAATATACAGGCAATTTCCGTATCCAGCGGGTCCTACACGTATACGGCTCACATATCCGGTATGGGTGGCGTATACTTTAAGCCCGGTGATACCACTTGTTTTTATGTCGATACCCGTATGAAAGTGGGTAGCCCGTATTTCGCCCATGGTGCCTGCCAGGTAATTTCTTTCTCCCGGCCTTACCGGGAAAAAATAAGTATCTTCCGATTCCTGGCCAAAAGCGCTGCTTCCTAAAAACAGAATGATAAAGATGAAAACTGAAATTTTACCTGATCTCAACTTCGAGCATTTTTTTATTCTCAATAAATGCCTCCAGTTTATTCCCGATTGCTACCGCCCCGACTCCTTTGGGTGTACCTGTAAATAGGATATCGCCCTTTTTAATGGTAATGAATTTTGAAATATAAGCAATTATTTGTTCGAAGCTGAAGATCATTAATCCGGAATTTCCCTTTTGGCGCAATTCCCCGTCTACTTGAAGGGAAAAATCGATATTCCTTAGATCCTTAAATTCACCGGCAGGGATAAAATCACTCACCGGCGCCGATCCGTCAAAGCCTTTGGCTAAAGTCCAGGGGAGTCCTTTATTTTTCAATTCATTCTGGAGGTCCCGGGCCGTAAAATCAATGCCGATCCCGATGGCTTCGATATACCTTGAAGCAAACCGTTCCTGGATATTTTTACCGATTTTGGCGATCTTCAGGACCAATTCTACTTCATAATGAATATCATTTGAGAAATCCGGGTAGTAGAAAGGTTTGTTAGATCTGGATAAGGCGGTATCGGGTTTTGTAAAAATTACAGGGCTTTTCGGACGTTCATTTTTGAGTTCATCAATATGCTCAACGTAATTCCTTCCTACGGCAAGAATTTTCATGTAAAAATTTTAAAGTAAAAATAGGGCTAATACGAATGAGATAAAATTCTGAAAGGAGGAAATTTCAGGCTTCTACGAGGGCTTTGTAAAGTTCAACGGTGAAAGTAGCCCCCTGTCCTTTTACGCTATCACACCATATCCTGCCGTTCATTGCATCGATGTACTTTTTAACAATAGAAAGGCCCAGGCCGGTTGATTTTTCTCCTGCTGTCGGCCGGGAAGATAATTGCTGGTATTCGGTAAACATCAAGGCCTGGTCGTGTTCGGAAAATCCGGGACCTTCGTCCCTCACCGTGACGCGGCATTTATCATTGAAATCATCAATACGGATATGAATGGTGCTGCCCGGCGAAGAAAATTTTACGGCATTGGAGAGCAGGTTTTCCAGGACCTGGAAGATATAATTATGGTCTGCCAGCGCATAAATTTCAGGCAGGTTGGCATCTATTTGGATTTTTTTACCGGATATTCTCGATTGATTTATTTCCAGGAGATGGTCCATTACTTTCCCGAGGTTTATGGCTTCCATTTCGAGATTCATTTTGTCTTCATTAATAGCCTTTACATCAAGGATCTTAATGATCATTTCCTGCATCCTCAATAGAGATTTTCTGAGGACATGGAGGCTGTGGTTATAATCTTTCTTTATGATAATTTCAGCGTTGCGTAATAATCCGGTTATGGATAGGGCGCTGGTCAGCGGATTACGCAGGTCATGGGCGACTATCCGGATGAGCCGGTTCTTTTCTTCATTCAATGCTTTCAGCTTTTTGTTATTCTCTTCAATTTCCGCGTTTATCAGGGCTATTTTTTCTTTCGAGCGTTTCGCCTGCAGGTAACTCCGTATCATCAGGATCAGTACTACGACAGAAAGAAAAATTCCAACGATCAGGATATAGCGCTGGGCGTCGGCTTTCTGGAGTTTCAGTTTATTCAACTGTTTATCCTGTTCGAGCGCATTGATCGCCCGTTCCTTCTCCTTTTGTTCAAAATCCTGCTGTTTGAGTGCCAGGGCCTGGATTTTATGGTTTTTCTGCAGGTTATCGATTTCACGGTCCTTTTTTTCAGCTTCATACTTCTGTTTGATCAGCACCAGGTCATTAAGCGCTTTTTCATTTTTAAGCTGTTCGGTTTTAAATGCATATTCCTGTAACTTTTTTTCCTTGGCCAGCAATTCGATCTCCTGCTTGTTTTTATCGTCCTGCAATTCAAGGCGGGTAATGGCCAGATTACTCATTTCTTCTTCCGTGATCATCTGTTCAATCCGGTGGATAAATGTTTCATTGCTGTTGTAATCGGATTGTTTTTTGATCTGTTCGATTTTGGCGTTTAATTGCATATTGTAAACCGAATCCTTGTAAGCCGAATATAACTTGGCCGCCTGCATGGCCTGTTTGTATTTTTCCAGACTTTCAAATGCCTGCGACAACAGGTCATAGCTTTTCATCAACGTTGAATAATCCCTGATCGAAGAGGCGAGGAGAATCGCATTATCACAATTGGCAATCGTATTTTTAATATCATTCTGTTTATGATATACATTGGCGATATAATATAGAACCAGAGCCGTTTGTCCCTTTTTATTCAGGGTTATAAACAGATCAAGCCCTTCCTTGTAATCATCAATCGCTTTATTATAATTATCCGGTTCCCCTTTATCTCCGAATTCTTCCATGATGAGACCGAAGGTAATTTTGGTTTTGGCGTACAAATATTTTTCATCATCATCCATATTCCCGGTCTTATTCCCGGCTTTATCAAAATATCCCCTGAAGTACTTCATGGCATATTCGAATTTTCCCATATCGAGGTAGATATGGGCCATTTTATTGATGGTAAAGAGTTTTCCCCGTGTGTCGGAATTGTTCTCCTGGATCTCGAGTACCTGGGCCTGCATGATTCTCGCCTTATCATAGTCTCCCAGATGCAGGTAATTGTCAGTCATCGCCTGAAGTACGTTCAGCCTATCCCGGGTATGCCCTGGTGAACCATATAATTGAAGTAAACGATCCAGATATAAATTCGCATTACTGTAATTCTGGATATCCGTGTAAAGACTTACGATTTTATTCAGCAGCTTCAGATAAACGGGACCGGCGTTTTTATATTCCAGGGTGTACTGATAATACTGAATGGCTTTGTTTCGCAACCCCCAATCTTCGTACAGTTCGCCAAGGTCGTTATAGACGTTTCCTATGAGGTCCTTATTGTTCAGGATTTTAAGCGATTGCAGGGTCTGAAGATAATTTTTCAACGCAATAGCATGTTCTCCCAGATTTTTATTTGCCCTGGCAATGATAAAATAAGCTTTTGCGGAAGTTTCTATATAGTT
>CAYNCU010000094.1:7243-15365 GCA_964395765.1 uncultured Roseivirgaceae bacterium
CGATTACCAGTTGCGCATCGTGGATGGCTTCCCTGAATTTACCCATGGATAAAAGGGAATCGGACTTGCTGATTTCCGGAAGAATATACTGTTTCAGGAGTAAGGAATCCTGCTTAAGCTCAAAACCTATATGGTAAGAATCGGCGTAGACAAGAGACCTGGTGGTAACCAGAAATACAAAAAGTAGCGTAAAGTTGTTGTGTCGACGCATCCTTCAGTTTATTGCCGCGAAAGAAATGCCCGGTTTCTTTCCCTGGCAAAGTTGGTCTAATTATAGTGATTTTTTCTCCAAAATAAAATACCCCAATTTGGGGGATATAGGTGAAGCAGGATCAATGGGTCAAATACCAGCTTAAATTTACTAATTTGAGTAACCGGATTTCACCTACATGTTGCATGTTGCAGGTTTTGATTTCGTTCAGGAAACGACATTGTTAAGCCGTTTAACCTAATTCAACTATTGTTTCTATAAAAAATTATCTGCTTCCTTGTAAGCGGCGATCAGTCTTTCTTCACCTTCCTTACCGGTTAGCGAGATACCATGTTCCATCCCCAATATTCCGGAATATCCTTTTTTATAAATGTGCCGGAATATGTTTTTATAATTGATCTCGCCCGTAGAAGGTTCATTTCTTCCCGGGTTATCACCAATCTGGAAATAACCGATCTCTTCCCAGGCTTTGTCAATATGAACGATCAGATCACCTTCATTGCGTTGCATGTGATAGATATCATACAACATTTTACAGGAAGGACTGTTTACCGCTTTGCAGATCATATAGCCTTGCTGGGAAGTTCTCAAAAACAGGTCAGGGTTATCGCTCAGGGATTCCAGGACCATCACCAAACCATGAGGTTCAAAGATTCCTGCACCGGCTTTCAGCACTTCGATCACATTGGCGGTCTGGTAACCAATTTCTTTTTCGCGGTCGAAATAGCCCGGTACTACGGTCATCCATTTTGCATTGCAGCGTTTAGCACTTTCTACTGCGGATTGGCAGGTCTTGAGGAAATTATCCCTGAATTCCTGTTTTCCGGTCGCCAGGGAAACTTTCCAGTTGTCGCCGCCGTCAACCACGAAGACGCCCATCTTCATTCCAAGACCGGCGAGCTTATTGCCGATCTTTTCCTGTATGGCGGCAGGCCGTGAAAGCATATTATTATCTTCAAAGGCGGTGAAGCCGGTATCCGCCATAAAACGGATCTGGTCAAGGATATCCTTGCCGGCGTGGTTGACAAACATACCGTCATGGGGGGCATAATTCAGGTTAAATCCGGGACCGGGTGTGTTTTTCCTTTTGTTTACCATTGGACCCCGGGATACGACCTTTCCTAAAACAGGACCGGATAAAACCGTAGCGCCTGTAATTAGACTGTTCCGGATAAAATTTCTTCTTTTCATTTTAAAAAATATTGAGTTAAAAAAATCTTCGATTATAATTATCAAATTTACCTTATTCTCCGAATGGCTAAATCATGAAGTTATTAATTTTAATTACAAATTGATTTTGATGTACAAATTAAGGTATATAATTTTTAGCCTTATCCTGCTGTATAACCCCGCTTCCGCTCAGAATCAAAATAAGCTAAAAAGATATGAATTCTCTCATGGCCAGATGGGGACCCTATTTAACATTATTTGTTATTCTGACAATGACAGCCTGGTAAGGGAGAATATAACGCGGGCCTTCCTGATGATCGATTCACTGAACCAGGTTTTCAGCGATTATCTTCCGGAAAGCGAGCTGAATGAACTTAGTAATTCCTCGGGAACCGGTAAATATATAGCTGTAAGTGAGCCTTTGTTTGACGTAATCCGGCAAAGCCTGTACTGGTCAAAGGTAACTCATGGCATTTTCGACATCACCGTAGGTCCTTATACGCAATTATGGCGGCATGCGGTCCGGCAGGAAAAATTACCGGATTCTCTTCGCCTGAAAAAAGCTTCCCAAAGCGTAGGCTACCGGTATATTAAACTTAATATGAAGGACAAGAAAGTATTATTGGTAAAAAAAGACATGCAACTGGACCTCGGAGGCATCGCCAAGGGATATACTGTTGACAAAGTTTATCAACTCATGGAAAAAGCAGGGATTCCTATTTGCCTTGTAGATGGCGGAGGGGATATTTATGCAGGGATGTCACCGCCGGATGAAGAGGGTTGGAAAGTGTCCTTTCAGGATCTTGAAAAGGAGAAAAAATATATTTCTCTTTCTCAAAAGAGTATTGCTACCTCCGGTGATCTGTATCGCTATTTTGAGTATGGAGGGGTACGGTATTCCCATATCATTGACCCTTCCACGGGCCTGGGGATAACCACCCGAAGAAGCGTATCGGTAATTGCCGGTAATGCGACCACAGCCGATGCCCTGGCCACTTACCTGAGTGTTGCCGGGCCAAAACAGGGATTTAAAACTTTAAAAAAACTGAAAGGGGTGGAGGCCCTGATTCTGCAACAAGAGGGAGAAGAGACGAACCATTTTAGTTATAATAATTTTAATAGTTATAAATGATTCGCAAATTATTTTATAATGCTCTGCTTGAAAAACTTTTTGCAAAAATTATAAAATTAAAAATGAAAGATATTCGATATTTTATATGCTTTCGTCCGGATCATATCACTTTCGTTACCCCCGGAGTGGCAATCGCATAGAACCCTTCATCATCCGGCATTACCGGCGGCTGGGCATCCCATGAATCAACGCCGGGATTTATGATCACATTGGAATTAAGTGCATCCTCCCAGCTCAATTCAAGCCCGGAATAGGTGGCCATTCTTCCCATGATCGCTGTCATCGTACTCTTAGCTCCATATTCGAGGTTATTGATCACACCGCCTTTTTCGATGGAAGCGAATAATTCATCATGTTCCACCTGGTAGGGGTTGGGGTCATCCTGGTCGCGGTGTTTCCAGAGAATATTACCCTTGAGATCGTAAATGGTTCCGGAGCTGTCGGCCCGTCCTTTCGTGCCTGTAAAATATTCGGCAACCCTTTCCATGCATCCCGGAATATGCCTGCACTGGCTGTTCATTACCGAACCGTCAGCATAGGTGAATTCCACGTAGTGATGGTCATAGATCTCACCGTATTGCTTACCGGTCCTTACCTGGCGGCCGCCCATGCCCTGGGCCTTTACAGGATAAGATCCTTTGAACCAGTTGAAGACATCGAGATTATGAATATGCTGTTCCACAATATGATCGCCGCACAGCCAGTTGAAATAATACCAGTTACGCATCTGGTAAACCAGTTCGGACATATCCGGTTCACGATCCTTTACCCATACGCCGCTGCCATTCCAGTAAACCTGACCGCTGGTGATGTCCCCGATCATGCCCTCCTGAATCCGTTTATATAATTCCCTGTATACAAGCTGATAATGCCGTTGCAAACCGACTACAATATTCAGTTTTTTATTCTTCGATGTTTCAACCAGGGCAAGCAATCTCCTGACCCCGGCCGCATCGGTGGCCATGGGCTTTTCGGTAAATATATGTTTGTTACTGTTTACCGCATATTCAAGATGAAAAGGTCTGAAGCCGGGAGGCGTGGCCAGGATAACCACATCACATTCATTGATCGCCTTTTTATAGGCATCAAAACCGGTAAATTTTCTTTTATCCGGTACATCAACTTTGTCTTTGGCAACCGGGTCCTGCAGAATATTGTCATAGCTGGAATCCAGGCGATCCCTGAAAGCATCCGCCATGGCAACCAGTTTTACATTCTGTTGAACATTTAAAGCCTGTACGGCTGCGCCTGTTCCTCTTCCCCCGCAACCCACAAGGGCAATTTTAATAGGAGTACCTGCATATGTTTTTGCCCGAACCGAAAAAGGGATCGAACCAAGTGCTAAGGAACCTGCAATCGCAGCAGATCCTTTCATGAATTCCCTGCGGGATAAATTTGAAGGCTTTTTCATAATAGTACTATTTATATTAAAAAATTATATGGTCGTAAAAATCAAAAAATTACCTACTCATCCAGGTTGATAGCCCAGAAGTGCCTTATTTCTTCCGGCGTCGGTTCCTTGAAAGGCCTTACAATCCTGAAACCTACAAAGGGTGAATCTGTATTCCACCAGAAACTCTTGGGGATCTGCGGGTCCCTTTTCTTCCATAATTTAGGGTTCGAAGGGATCCTTGAGGCACATCTCAACCTATCGGGGTCATCATCATAGCTTCCACCTTTTACCGTTCTGGGATCGAGTTGTGTTGGCTGCGACCATGGGTTCATGACAGGATCGCCCTTCATTTTTTTGTAATAATCAGGATAATACTGGTCCAGGGTCCATTCGGCAACATTGCCCATCATATCATACAAACCCCAGGCATTCGGTTTCTTTTCGCCGACCTTGTGATAGGAATATTTGCTGTCGTCATAATACCAGGCGTAGTCGGATAATTCCTTAACATCATCACCGAAGGAATATGCCTCCGGGGATCCGGCACGACAGGCATATTCCCATTCAGCTTCAGTCGGCAACCTGTAAAAATGCCCTGTTTCAATAGTAAGCCATTTACAAAATTCAAGGGCTGCAAACTGGGTCATGCTACCCGCGGGGTATCCGTATTTACCCATTCCGAAAGAAGGATCTTCATAAGGCGGGCTGGGCCGGGAGACCGCATCCGCTTCCCGGTTACGGGCAATATCTTCATCTGCTTTCAGCATGGAGCTGTCAATGCTTTTTTTATCCATGAAAAGTTCGTACAGATCCCATGTCACTTCATATTTCATCATCCAGAATCCGTCGACTTCAACCTCTCGTTGCGGTCCCTCATCCGTACTGTCCCTCCCGGCTTCTGTGACCGGGCTGCCTATTTTAAATTCACCGGCATGAACAGGAACCATCACAAAGCTTTTACCGGTGCCGCGAATGCTGTCGGTATAGTTTTGCGGAACAGGAGCATTATTATCCTGACCCAAAGCCAGCACGCTGAATGAAAAAAGAAAAAATATCAATCCGACAATACGTACCATATTAAAAATATTTTATTTCATTGTTTCCACCAAAAAATTAAAGGCCAGCGTCACCTTATCGCCGGTAACAATCTGGCCGAACATTGCCGTAGGAGGTGTGATATTATAATCGCTCATTTTTAATGAATAATCTCCATCAAAGTGAAAAGAATTGCCAGGCAATTTTTGCCCGCTAAGTTCGAGAGTCACATCACGAGTATTTCCGGCTATCGTAAGATTACCTGAAATATTTATCGTGAATTTATTGGCGGCCGGATCGGTTACCGCAGTAATCTTATCATCTTTGAGGACAAACAGGATTTTTGGATAATCATCGGATCTCAAAGCCTCGTAGGTTTTATTATCCATGACCTGACCATGCGGACTAATAATACTCTTCACGGGTACCCTGAGCTGAAGTGACTCGATAAGTTTCCCCGAAGCAGTAATATTTTTATTTTCCACCATCTTATTGAAAATCATATCGGCCTCCAGCGTATCCACCTTACTGGTCCAGTCATGAATGGTAGAAGTACCCGTGATGGACATGGTACTTTCAGGATTCAATTGATATTTAACCTGGGCACGGGCAGAAAATATTGAGACGGTAAATGCAATTAAAAATAATGCCTTTCTCATTATTGCTAAAGTTTGAAAAATAAAGAACAAAATTCACGGCCAAAGATAAAGGAATATCAAAATAATCGCCATTTAAAGTCTAAAATTGGAGACCTGAGGTAATTTTAGTGCGAATTCCGGCCTTTCCTTCCGGATGTGCTTTTCTTTCTCGAAAAAAGCCTGAATAGTATCGTAATTCCATAAAGACCGGCCCCCGCTAATGTTATATTTTCCCAGTCCTTGTACCACTGATCAAAAAGAATGCCTTTCGCAATTACAAAAATCAGGATGCATACCAGAGAGATACCCAGGAAAAACAGCTCATTAAAAAACATATTTTTAATCCTTGAAAACATAGTCCTTACTTAATAATTTATCTGTTATTTCATGGAATTCATGAAACAATACTAATCTAAATATGACAGATAATTTAGTTATTTGATGATTTGATGAACACAGTGATGAGTGAACAGCGACCAGTGAACCAATGAACCAATGAACCAATAAACAAGTCTTCTATACACCTATGGCTTGCAAAGCCAGAGAACCAGCAATCTCCCTGTTTGGCCTAGTTTCCCTATTTCCATGTCTACCCATTGACTCATTGACCCAAATATGTTACATTACAGCAACCTTACATTAATATTATATAATTAAATAATTTTTTTCCCGATTGTGATTCATTGAATGCAGATTTACTTTAGTTTTGGTTCGGGCGAAAAGATTAATGTAATTTCTAAAATATGGGGATAAATCAATTTTTTCAGTTTCTTGTACCTAAAGACAAAAAGTTCCCGGTATTATTTAAAAAGGCTGCCGCCAATCTTAAAGAAGCAGCCGTTTTGTTGAATAATTTGATCAAAAATTACGATGAAATCAATATTGATGATCTGGTCAAGAAAATTTATGATAAGGAGCTGGAAGGGGACAAGATCACCCGTAATATTTACGACGAGATCAATAAAACCTTTATAACCCCTTTTGACCGGGAGGATATTCACCGGCTGGCAAAAAATATCGATGGTCTTGTTGATTTAATTAACCGGGTTAGCGGGGATATAAGCCTTTACAAGCCGAAATCTTTATTGAATGCGTTTAATGATTTTGGAGAAATTATTAACCTATGTGCGATCGAGATCAATGATGCCATGCAGTATGTAAGCGATTTAAATAACTTCGATCATTTAATATCTGCCTGCACCAAGATCAGCGAGTTAGAGAGCAAGGCGGATGAAATCTACCATAAAGCAATACAGACCTTGTTTAAAAAGGAAAAGGATCCTATTGAATTGATCAAATTGAAAGACATATTAATCAGCCTTGAAAGGGCAGTGGACCGGGCTGAAAGGGTGGCTGATATTCTCAAGGTGGTTATTGTGAAAATGCTTTAAATATCCGATGTTCTGGCTCGTAGCTTCCATTGTTGTAATGGCTTTATGTTTTGATTTCCTTAACGGAATGAACGATGCCGCCAATTCGGTCGCGACCATTGTTTCCACCAAAGTGTTATCCCCTCATGCCGCAGTGATCTGGGCCGCCTTATTTAATTTTATAGCTGCATTTTTGTTCGGCGTTACCGTTGCCGATACGATCGGGAAAGGGGTAATTGATACCAATATCGTAAATGCCTACCTGATCCTGGCCACATTACTGGGATCCATTATATGGGTTTATTTCTGTACCCGCATGGGTTTGCCTATCAGTGTATCCCATGCTCTTGTCGGTGGATTGATCGGAACAGGATTATTGGTGGGTGGTCCTGATGTAATAATTTCATCAGGGGTAATTAAAATATTCATATTCATTGTGTTATCGCCAATATTAGGATTTATTTTATCCTACTTCCTGATGATCTTAACCTTATATGTTTTCAAGAAAACGCCGCCCAAAAAGGTTGATCATTACTTCAGGTACCTGCAGCTTGTTTCCTCGGCGATATTCAGTATAGGGCATGGCAGTAATGATGCCCAGAAAACAATGGGCATTGTGGCCGTCCTTTTATACAGCACCGGATACCTGAATCATTTTTATGTTCCGACATGGGTTATCTTCGCCGCTTACACCTCCATGGCGCTGGGAACTTTTACAGGGGGCTGGAAAGTAATACAGACGCTGGGTATGCGACTGACCGAGATTAAGCCGGTACATGGATTTTGTGCAGAAACGGCCGGTGCAATCACCATTATCGGGGCTTCTTTCGGAGGAATTCCTGTAAGTACCACCCATACCATTACAGGATCGGTAGCAGGGGTAGGCGTGGTTAAAAGATTTTCATCGGTCCGTTGGGGAATTGCCTGGAATATTATCCTGGCCTGGATACTCACCATCCCCGGTACCATGTTACTCTCATCCGGGATTTACTGGTTTATGCTCAATGTGCTTCACATTAAGCCCTGAATTTAAAATACCGGCAACCTGTCGGAACCTTCCTGTTCTCTGCTTACAACTGCCTGACCGTTACCAATTTGTTTGCATTTCCCAGGATTGTTTATTTTAGCGCTGTTAAAGAGTTTTGTGGCAAGGATAGTTATTGGTTATATATG
>CAYNCU010000095.1:0-7362 GCA_964395765.1 uncultured Roseivirgaceae bacterium
AAACGGATGAAATGATCAAGACGATCAGGAATACCTGGACGGAAATGGTACCCGGCGAACCCTTCAATTATTCATTCCTTGATAAGGATTTTGAAAGCATGTACTCCGCGGATCAAAAATTAGGCAAACTGTTTGCCGTATTTTCCGGCCTGGCCATCATCATCGCATGCCTGGGCTTATTTGCGCTAACCGCATTCACCACTGAGCAACGCACGAAGGAAATCGGCATCCGGAAAGCCCTGGGTGGTTCCGTACATGGCATCGTCCTGCTTCTTTTGAAAGATTTCAGCCGGTTGATTGTCATTTCCTTTATTCTTGCTGCTCCCCTCGCCTGGTACGGCATTCACTGGTATTTTCAAAAATATGCCTATCGAACGACGATCAGCCTGGCGGTATATTTTGGAGCAGGTCTCTTGGCATTCCTTCTCGCTTGTTGTACCATGTGGTATCAATCCATTAAAGCAGCCAATACCAACCCGGTCAATACACTCAGGAGCGAATAGTTAATTTTTTTCAGTAAATGTCGATTTACAGCGTATCGATTTATTCTCGTGAATATTTTTTAAAGGTATTTTTACTTTATTATTAATGAAGGCTACCTCCATAAAAAATAACCCTATCCCGGGTCATAAAAATTTTAATCAAAAGGACGATTTATTTATAGCCTGGCGGAATCGGAGTCCATTTCTTTATTAACTGCCTCAGAACATGGCATGCCATCGGCAGCTAATTTTTTTATATCGGCTATTTCAAGAATGTTCGCAGGGTAACCCCGGGTTACCGCGTTGATCATCGCCTTTCCTACCTCTTCCATGGTCAGTATGTTTCCGGGTGCAAAAAAATGCATAATGATGGTAATAAGGTGATAAATTTTATTCCAGTTTTTCTGGCCTTTGAAAGGAAGCAGGAAGCCCGGCCGGAAATTATATTCGGCTTGAAAAGGAAGTTTCATTAAAGCATTTTCGGTTTTTCCCTTTACTCTTGCCCACATGGTATTCCCTTTTTCGGAGCTGTCGGTGCTTCGTCCCGATACGTAACAGAATTTTATCTTATCGTTAACAGCAAGGAGTGCTTTAGCAAATGCCAGGGTTGTATCGAAGGTAATATAAGAGTACTGTTCTTCCTTCATCCCGACCGAGCTTACGCCCGCACAGAAAAAACATGCGTCGAAACCCCTGATGTCATTGGCAAATTTTTGTAGTTCCGCAAATTCGGGGATTATCAATTCACGGAGTTTAGGATGTTCCATCCCATACCTTCTCCTGGAGATGATGAGAACTTCGGAAATATTATCGTTTCGCAGGCATTCGTATAACGCCCCTTCCCCGACCATGCCCGTAGCACCGGTTATAATTACTTTCATATTCGCATTATTTCAGGCTAAAGGTAAACAAACTTTCCATTGCCATTTGCCATAAGGTTTGTTATGGATTGAGGTTGAGTTTTAACAACGGGACATATCGAATATTTATTTATCAATCTCGATTACGTGGTTCACCGGCTGCTAATTTTGCCACTTCCGCTGATATTTGTCGAAACCACCGGATGACCTTTATAAAGAATATTTCCGCTCCCGCTTATCGTAGCCTTTAGCTGTTCTTCAACATTTAAATAAGCATTGCCGCTTCCGGAAATTTCACAATCTGCCTTCCGGGCTTCGAGGTCAAAGCCATAAAAGTTGCCTGATCCTGAAATATCTATGTTCAGCGTTTGGGTTGTACCGGCAAGCGTAATCTTTCCCGATCCGCTAACTATGACTTCAAGGCTTTCCATGTCGGATGGTGCTGTGGCTGTAACGTTTCCGCTCCCTGAAATATTAACGGAATTCAAATCCGGGAAACCCGAAAGTACGGTAATATTTCCACTTCCGTTTATTTGTATCCTCTCAAGGGACGGCATGGAAATTTTAACTGTTGCCACCGAATTTCTCATATTTAAATTTTTCGGATCACGGCGGATAATCAAGGTCTCCCCTTTAACTCCCGTTGAAATATGCGATAGCAGGTTTTCATAGTCACTTACCTCCACCGAAAATACAGAATCGTTAACAATTTCCACGGTAGCGGGAAAATCCAGTTCCAGGCTTTTAAAACCGGAAACGGATCTTTGCTCGCTGATTATCTGCCCTGAGCCCGATATTCCAAACCATTCATCACTGCAGGAAAAGGTGTTGAATGTAATGGCCAGCACGAGTAAGAAAAAAGATAGTTTGTTTTTCATGAGTACTATTGTTTAAATTTTAAGGAAGACAACCGGCTTGAACATTACCCCTATCCAGAAGAAAATTTATTATGAGAAAAAATTTTTCATTCCCCTTACAATACGGGTTTAATTTTCGATAAATGGAATATTTTCTGCTACCTTGCATTGTAGTTACAATTTAATTATAGGTTGTCGTAAAAGAGTGCTTGAATTATATTATAAATTAAGCGCGGATATCAGAACCTGAATAACTTTTTAAACTTCAATAGTAGAATTCCGAAATCAGGGTAAATGACAAAAAAAAATAAATTATTAGCCCGGGCCAGGATATTGACTTCCCTTCTTCTCGTTATTTTCAACCTCAGATTAATTCCTGTTTTTTCACAGCCTGCCGATACCCTGGTAATTTCCCGGATCAACGACATAAAATTTGACGGTATGCCGGATGAAGCCGGTTGGGATGCCATTGACCCGGTCCCTGTCATTCAGTTTGAGCCGAATGCCGGGGCACCGGCCACCCAACGAACCGAAATCCGTTTTGCCCATGACGATAAATATTTTTACGGCTCCATAAGAGCCTACGACAGCGTACCGTCCGGTATTCGTATGAACTCCCTGTACCGTGACCAACTGGCCGGATCGGACCACTTTGAAATAATGCTGGATACCTATAATGATAATGAAAATGGCTATATTTTTTCCACCACACCGGCAGGGATAAGAAATGATGTAGCCGTTACCAATGACGCGACGGCGGGAACGGTATTAGGAGGCAGTTTTCTGAACTTCGATTTCAATACCTTCTGGGACGCCAGGGCTGTTGTGAACGATAAAGGCTGGTTTGCCGAAGTCAGGATCCCTTTTTCCAGTCTCCGTTTCCAGGAACACGATGGCAAAGTGATCATGGGCCTGACCGTTCAGCGGAAAATCGCCCGGATTTCGGAAAGAGATGTTTTCCCTGCCGTTAAACCGGAAACGGATTGGCAGTTTCTGAAACCTTCGGTAGCGGAAAAAATCATTATCAGGGGAATAAAACCGACAAAACGTGTTTACCTGACCCCTTATCTTTTAGGAGGTTTCAAACAATGGCATGAACTGAATGAGGCTAATTCAGGGTATGACCGCAAAACCGAATTCCAGAAAGAAATCGGCGGGGATGTGAAATACTCCATTACCAATAACCTGACTATGGATTTTACAGTGAACACTGATTTTGCCCAGGCAGAAGCTGACAACCAGCTGATCAACCTGAGTCGCTTTTCCTTATTTTATCCCGAGAAAAGGCAATTTTTCCAGGAAAGGGCCGGAATTTTCAATATTACCACCGGAGGGCAAAGCCGGTTATTTTATAGTCGCAGAATCGGGCTGACGGCCTCGGGTATCCCTGTCCCGATTTACGGTGGCGCCCGGCTGGTGGGAAGGATTGGAACCTGGGACATCGGATTGCTCGATATGCAGACACATAAGCAGGATTCGATTCCCTCTGAAAATTTCGGGGTCCTCAGGCTGAGACATAGGATTTTCAATCCATACAGTTATGCAGGAGGGATGTTTACGAGCCGTCTGGGAACCAACGGAAGTTATAATTATGCCTACGGGCTTGATGGCCTTATCCGATTGCAGGGAGACGATTATTTAACCTACCAGTGGACGCAAACCTTCGATGATATTCCCAGGATAGAGTTCCCCGTATCCGGAATCAATAACAGCCGTTTTGCCGTAGAAGTGACCCGGCGAAGAAGACAGGGTTTCGGCTATGATGTAAGTACCATCTATTCGGGAATTAATAATAACCCGGGTATCGGGTTTCTGGACCGGAGTGATTTTAAATACGGTTCTTCGGCTGTTTCCTATACCTGGTTTTATAAAAACAATCTGCCTCTTATCTGGCAAAAACTGCAATTAACGGGCTTTGCCTACCTGGGTAATCAGAACGATAAAATTGAGTCGGCGGAATTCGGTCCCGAATGGAACTTTTCAACCCGAAGCCTGGATCAGGGTTTTGTTGAGTTAAAGTCCGTCTATGAAAAGCTGGATTCCGGTTTTATCTTAGCTGACAATGTTTCTGTTCCGAAAGGTTCCTATCATTTCTTCCGCGTGGGCGGAAAATATACCATGGGTTATGATAAAAGGGTTAAGACAAATGTTGGCCTGGAAACCGGTAAATTTTATGACGGCTGGAGATCCGATATCTCGTTTTCCCCTTCCTGGTATGTTTCGAAACATTTGCAGCTTTCAGCGGATTATATATATAACCATATTGATTTTAACGACCGCGATCAGCACCTGGATTCTCATATCATCCGCATGAAAATCCAGACGGCTGTAAATATTAAATTATCAGCCAATGCATTCCTTCAATATAATAGCAACAATTCCCTTTTCTCCGCCAACCTGCGGATTCGGTATAATTTCAGTGAAGGGAGCGATCTCTGGATTGTATTCAATGAAGGTTTGAATACGACCCGGTATGATTATACGCCGGTACTGCCTTTATCCGACGCACAATCCGTATTGGTAAAGTATACCCATACCTTTCAGTTCTAGCATTTTCAATCTATGACAGATCAATTACCGGTGAATATTGCATGAATGAATCGCTAAAAAGTTGTAAGATACGCTGATCAATCATCCCGTTTAAATGTTTTACAAAGAAGCGGCTAAATTTCTCATATGGGCCACTTCAAGTATCGCAGCATAATAATCATCTGTGGCCGCCTTAATCATAGCCTTACCCACCTGCGTAATGAAAAGCACGATGTTAGGGAAGAAAACCGGATAATGATCACAGGAAAACGGTAATACCTGTTCCGTTATTTCTGACCCGGTGAAGTCACCATGGCCTCCGGCGGAAATTATATTCCGCTGCAAAGGGAAGTTTCATCAATGCATCCTCAATCCGGCATTTTACCCTCGCCCACTTGGGTCTTTCTTTTCCAATCAGTCCGTACTCCGGCCGGTAACATAACTTCATTTATTTGATTAAACTTAGCAGCGTATTTGCAAGGTAACGAATCGTATAAAAAGTAGTATAAGTCTATTTGTCTTCTTTCATACCGGCTGAACTGATGCTTGTGTAATAAAGGCAGGTATCATAATCCTTAAAATCTTCTGAAAATCCAAAACGTCGGGATAATCAATTCACGAAGTTCAGACTGCTCTATGGCATACTTTCTGCTTGCAATGAGGTGCACTTCGGAAATGTCTTTGTTTTGAAGATATTCAAATAAAACATCCTCGCCTTCCATGCCGGTGGCGCCGTTAATAATTACTTTCATTTTGTGGATTTTTTCCGGTTTTGTCAAAAATAAAAAAAGTGACTGCCTTTTAAAAACAGTCACTAGAATCGTCAATTCGAATCCCTCAGGTAAAAATAATCTGGGTTCCTTCTCCCCCGCACATTTCATAAAACTGGCCCACGGTGATAATATCCATTACATGATCGCAGAGATCATCCTTTGTCAATCCGAACATATCGGCTGCCAGTTTACAGGCATATATTTCACCACCGCCTGCTGTGATCATATCCAGAAATTCCCCGACGGGAGGAATATCAAGTTTTTCCATTTGTTTTTTCATCATGGCGGATACCCCGGATTCGATCCCGGGTAATAGCCCCAGTAAAGTGGGGAACGGCACTCCACCCGGCATACGCATGGCAGGGTTACCCACCGTGCTGGTATGAAGGTGATCCATTTGTTTTTTTGTTATTGCATCAAGGCCGAAAAATGTAAAGAATAGCTTTGCCTCGATGCCCTCCATCACAGCCCCGTTGGTCATGATCAGGGCGGCATAAACATCCTCAATGGCGCCTTTTGCACAGATGATACAAACCTTTCGCAATGGTTTTTCTTCCTTCTTTTTTAATGCGGTCGGACTATCGATAGTTTGAAGATCAGCTTCCATAATAAAATAATTTAAAAAATTGTTTAAATACTTTTAAACGCAACTGGCGGGTTTGGGAATGCCAGCGATCCGGCTTGCTTTTTTGAGCGGACCGCCGGGGAATAACTGGTACAGCCCCTTGATATCCACGATGCCAGAGTTACCAACCTTACGGATGGTCAATTGTTCCCCTGCTAAATGTTTTTCACGCAGGTAATTGATAACCTCGAAATGTTTCTGGGTCAGGGTTATCCCTTCTTCGCCGGCAAATTCTTTTGCCACTTCTTCATTCCATTGTTTCGGATCGGTCATGTAACCATCCTGGTTTACATCCACTGCCAATCCCGCTACTGTTAATTGTGCCATTTTTTTTAATTTTTATTATTTGTTGTTTTTAGATTATTATCGTCCGATATTTTTTTCAGGAAAGTCATTACAAAACCGACTCCCCTTTTCATTTCAGGAGACCTGATTTCGCGAAATGCCTTCCATAAAGAATATTCCTCAATGTCATCCATATCAAGGTTTTTATAGACATTTATAGCATTGTTCATCGCCTTGAGCATTTCCGGCTGGGTAAGGTTTTTTACCGTTTCCATGATGGTTACAATATTATCAGCCAGCAGCTTTACGTCTTCCGCGGAGAAATGGGTCACGACATTATCCAATACCCTGCCCATCTCCCGTAAGAAAGCAAAATATCCTTTGCTTTCCAGTTCTGCCATTTTCTGAATTCCATCAAGGCCCATTTGGGTTATGATGGGGCCGGCTTCCTTCATCAGGTCTATCGTGCTTTCCAGCATTTGGAGGGTTTCATTCAGGCGACCCGTACTCCTCAATAACCGGAAGGCAAATGATTTGAGTTCTTCAACATCGACTTCCGTGCCTGCATGATCCAGTTCGTCAACCGCGGATTTGAACATATCGTTACCGATCAGGTTCAGGTCCGACAGTAAGTCTTCTACGGCCTGCCGTTTTTGTTTTTGAACGGCCAGTTCCTCGATAATGAAATCCAGTTTTTGGTTGATGTCATTGATTTCAACCTGTGTTTCCGAGTCGTTATTTTTAACCAGTTCAATCATCCTACACCTCCTTTAAACTTTTTTACCGGCCATGGTCATTGCGGAATCAATAGGCATTTCCCGGCCTTTTAAGAGAATATGCCAGTAAATCCACCTGAAAAGAAGTTTACCGTAATGGTTCATCCTTGATTCAGTCAACAGGCTGAAGGGCCCAAGTCCGGGAAAAGGGAAAGATCCGGGTAATGGTTCCGTA
>CAYNCU010000095.1:7372-15276 GCA_964395765.1 uncultured Roseivirgaceae bacterium
TCATAATTGAAATCAATAAGGGTTCCCCGGCTGTAACCTGTTTCAATATAGCAATTGGCATGTCCGTCGAAACTTGCGGTGAATTCCCTGCCTTCAATGGCGGCAACCAGGTTTTCATGAAGAATATCCGCCTCAAAATGGGCGACGGAACCAGCTTTTGAAGTCGGCAGGTTCGTGGCATCGCCGATCACAAAGATATTTTCGAATTGTTCGGATTGCAGCGTTCGTTTATTGGTAGGAACATAATTCAGGTCTCCGGCCAGGCCGCTCCGCGCGATCATTTTGTCGCCCATGTTAAGCGGTACACTTACCAGGCAATCGAAAGGTATTTCCTTTTCATCATAGGATATTATTTTTTTATTCTCATTATCCACTTTTTCCAGGTAAAAGTCCGGGATTACTTCAATATTTTTATTTTGAAGCAGGTCGCCCAGCATGTGCGAAGCCCGGGGCTTGGTAAATGCACCGGATAAAGGGGTTACAAAACTGATTTTTACCTTGTCCCTGAGTCCTCTTTCTACAAAAAAGGCATCGGCAAAAAATGAAAATTCAAGCGGGGCAACGGGGCATTTGTAGGGTAGGTCGGCAATATTGATCACCAAATGCCCCCCTTTCCATGTTTTAAAAAAATCAGCCAGGGCCGTGGCCCCTTCAATGGTATAAAAATCAAATACATTTTTTTGCCATAAGGGACCTTGTAGCCCGGGAGTTTCCTCCGGCATTATTTTAGTCCCCGTTGCTATAATCAGGAAATCGTAATTCAGCGCAAAACCGTCGTCCAGTATTACCTTGTTTTCATCGGGAACTATTCTGTCAATGGCGGAATAGATGACTTTTGTTCCGACGGGGAAAAAATCACTTTTCGGTTTGACGACATCCCTTTCCTTGTACATTCCAAACGGGATAAATAAAAAGCCCGGCTGGTAATAATGCTTCTTATACTGATCAACTACCGTTATTTCCCAGCTTTCCCTGGGCAGATCCTTTCTCATCTTATTGGCCATAATTGTTCCGGCCGTACCTCCACCCACTATCAATAATCTTTTCATGATTTAATATGATTTAAAAAATATTTATGCATCCTTAATAAAAATTTTAATCTACCGTTAAAGACGATATTTAGTACCAGATTGATTAAATTTCAGGGGTGATAAATATCATGAACTGATATATATCATATTGGAAATAAAACAATCATTCAGGTGCCTGAACTATTAAATACCTCCAATTGTAACCAGTGCGCTTTCAGATCCGTGTTGTTTGATAATCTCAATCAGGCAGAACTGGGCTACCTGAACAGTCATAAAGTTGAAAAGGAATTTAGTAGGGGGGAAATTATTGTGGAGGATGGCAATGACATCGATGAATTTCTCTATTTAAAAAAAGGCCTTGTTAAGCTTTTTAAGATAGACCAGAACCGGAAAGAACATATTTTAAGTATCGCGAAACCTCTTAATTTCGTCGGATTTCTATCCGTTTTTTCAAATACGAAATACCAGTATAACCTTACGGCCATCGAGGATTCGGTGGTTTGTTTTATCGATATAGTGCCTTTCCGTGAAATTGTTTCAAAGAACGGGAAATTTGCCATTGAAGTGCTAGAGAAAATGAACAGAATCACGGATAATATCCTGGGCAACCGTTTAAACATCTGTTCAAAGCAATTAAGAGGCAGGATCGCTTTTATATTGCTTTATTTTGCCAAAGAGGTCTATTTCAGTTCGACATTCAATTTGCCGCTGTCACGGAAAGAGATTGCCGACCTGATTGAAATGAGTACAGAAAATGTCATCCGGATACTATCTGAATTCAGAAAAGATAAAATATTGCGTATTTCAGGCAGTGAAATTGAAATTATCCGTATGGATTCCCTGGAAAAATTAAATAAATTCGGGTAATAGGAATTCTTAATTGCATTATACTGGATTAAGATTTGAAAAATTTTATATGACATTTATACTATTATTTAATAAGGTTTACTTTTAACAAATCTTTAATCATAATTTAAAATGGACAGTAGAAGAAATTTTTTAAAACAAACAGGGGCTCTCGCCCTGGCAGGCCTGGCCTGGCCGCAACTGGCCGGTGCAAAATTCAATTCATTTTTGAAAATGCAATGGCCTATTGGCCTTCAATTGTATACACTGGGCGACCTGATGGTAAAAGACCCAAAAGGAACTTTGAGTTCATTGGCCTCCATCGGGTACCAGGAACTGGAAAGTGCAGGGTCTATGAAAGGAAACTTTTACGGATTCACCCCCAAGGAACTGGCCGGGATGATTACGGATGCCGGTATGCACTGGCGCTCCGCCCATGTGTCCGGGGCCCCCTTTTCGCCGGAACAGATGTTAACCAGGGCTAAAAACCATGAGGATTCAGTCAGGATACAGGGATTCATAGAGCGATTCAAGGAAAGACCAAAAACTGCCAATCTTACTGACGACTACCAGCAACTGGCCGATGAAGCGGCTGAAGGCGGGCTGAGTTACCTGGTATGCGCCAGTATTCCCGTGAGTACGATGGATGAAATAAAAAAAGCCGTCGAAGTTTTCAGCAAAGCCGGCGAAGCCTGCAAAAAAAATGGAGTACAGTTTGCCTACCATAACCACACCACCGAATTCGACGAGGTGGAAGGTCATCGGCCTTTTGATTATATCCTTTCCAATACAGACAAGGACATGGTGAAAATGGAACTCGACCTGGCCTGGGCTACAAAATCCAATCAGGATCCCGTTAAATTATTTGAAGGTCATCCCGGGCGGTTCCCGCTCTGGCATGTGAAAGATCTTGACTCCAAAACCAAGATGCCGACGGAAGTAGGCCAGGGATATATCGATTTTAAAAGAATTTTTGATCATGCCGGCGATTCTGGATTGAAATATTTCTTTGTGGAGCAGGACATGGCGCCAAAACCATTGGAAGATGTGACCATTAGCTATAATTATTTGAAA
Organism: uncultured Roseivirgaceae bacterium; assembly: GCA_964395765.1. Classification (GTDB taxonomy): domain Bacteria; phylum Bacteroidota; class Bacteroidia; order Cytophagales; family Cyclobacteriaceae; genus DATDPY01. The sequence continues at coordinate 10,324 of CAYNCU010000095.1, forward strand.
AAACTATTATCCTGATTTATAAACCTGAATATTAAATCTAAGGAAGACATCAATTCTGGCCGATAAAAAATAAAGGAGCTTACCTATCAGTTACTTCTCGATAAGCGTTCCGATATGATAGGTACTGGAATGGGAAAAACGAAATCCAATAAAACGTCATGGCATGCCCTTGAAACATGATTTTTAAATGATTTCATACTATGATTCATCGCGAAAAAATAGCCTCCTTCCAATTTCAATACTATCTTTTCAAGATGGGTTAACTCCTTTATAATGGCTTCCTCTCTGCGGTCTTTATCTTTAGGTAAATCTTTATCAAGCCTATCCATGTTATCCTGATAAACCAAGGCTGCCTCTTTATAAAATCCCGTAAGAAGCGGATCGCTGAAGTAACTTCGGATATACCCGGATTTGAAAGCCGACTTTTTTGTATCGTAATCCAGTTTATTATCATAACTCAGGGCAAGCATGGATATATAAGCCGGAAATTTAAGAAGCAATTTATTTTCCTTCGCGGAAAGATTTTTAAATGTGGTCATGTTTTTACTATTAGGGGGAAAGGGTAATGATCGTTTGTGACGTTGAAATGAATTATCTCGTATAAAGAAAGCCATTAAACATTACTAATTTCTCTCCTTTTAGCCGGCTTTATGTTATATAATTTTTTGAATAGTTTACATCATTCACACATTTTGAGAAGAAGCCTGCCGTAAAGAATTTCTTCATCCCGATTTTTCCTTCCTTCCTACGATACCCTCTCAGCCACTTTTGATAACGGTCGAAATCATCCTGAACTTTTCTTAAAATACCGGTTATATTTCGGTTTAATAGGCCTGACCGACATTGGGTCCCATAAAACTTCCCCAATAATAATCAACCTCCTCGGTATGGAAATTGGTATCGGGCCAATGATCCTTATCAAATCCGGGGGCCTTTTCAAGGTCCTCTTTTTTTTGTTTCAAAATGAAAATCTTTTTTTCGGCGTCAACATCAAGAAAACGGAAGGGAATCGCAAAATATTTTTCGCCGACACTGAGGAAACCTCCGAATTGAATAACATAATACTTAATATCGCCATTCGTAATATTCAGCATGATGTCTTTTATTTCACCGAGGTGTTCCCCGCTACTGTTTTCTACCTTATCGCCGATAATGGAAGTGGCCGTTAAAAATGTTAAAGGCGTATTTGTTTTCATAATAATTTTTGTTTAAAATAATATTGATACGTTATATAATCAGATTCGAATCTTCAGTTTACCAGGAGGAAAAACTCTTCAATATTTCTTTCCGCTCCTGATGAAAAATCCTATTGCGGGCAGGTATCTTTTGAAGTGTTATTTAAATTATTTATTCTTTGAAATTTATCCGCCAAATTCTTCATAACCGCTTTTAATCACGGTTGAAATCATTTTGAATCTCTCATTTGCCTTTATCGTGTTACTGGCATGGGCGGGTATGATTATGGACTGCCCGGTATTGAGCGAGTTTGATTTGTCATCAATCACAATTTCCGCTTTACCGTCAATGATTTGAATGAAAGTATCAAAGGGAGAAGTTTTAATTGCCAGCGCTTCTCCGGTATCCAGCGAAACTGCACTTACGTTACCCGTGGTCTTTTTGATAATTGTTTTTATCACAGCCGAATTAGGGACATACTCAATAATTTCCACTATGATAAAAGCCTTTGATTTATCAAATTCCTTTTTTCCCAGGATTGGTATTATACCGGGTTTTTCATTTTCTTTCATTGTAACTCCTTTGTGCGTTTAATAGGTTATTCCGCTCATCCCCTCAATTCAGCTTTTTACGGTACGATTATTTTTTATCAAATTGATAACGTCCTTGTGAATTTTATTATCCCTTGATTCCACCCGAAGGAATAATAATTCTTCGGGGCTTAATTTAATATTCGGATCATATTCAATATGACCTGATATCTTTTCATTAAACTGTTTTGAAAGGATGAATCTGTTTTCCGTAAAAATCCGGTTTTCGATACTTATGTATTTTAATGAATTCACGATCTGATGGGAGAATTATATAAATAATAATAAGACAAAGGTGGGGTTTATTTATGCACTGGGCGTTACATATTTAAACAAGAGTCTTACATATATCGCAGATTTTCAGCTTAGCAAGGTTTGGAAAGCTATTCAGGTATCCAATAATTTATTATTCAGCAATATTCTGTTTCATTTTAATATGCCATAGTTCTTAAATTAAAAGAGACTATCCCGAAGGAAAGCCTCTTTTAAATCCTGGGCTATATTGTCAATATTAAGGATTTGTAACAACATTACTATCAAGTATGACAGCGGTTTGGGCAAGTGCCCTGCCGTTTATAGAAGCGCCTGTTTCCAGCGTAATGCCTGTCTTCGAAAGTATAATTCCCGCAAAGTGTGCAGTAGTTCCGAGCGTTACCTGACCGGTTACCTGCCAGAAAATGTTTTTCGCTTGTGCACCGCCCGTCAGGATTATGTTAACCGCAGAACTCATCGTTAGGTCTCCGGAAATCTGGAATATCCAGACATCGTCGGCGCTACCCGATATGGTAACATCGGCAGGCAGGGTAACAGTGCTTGTCCACTTATACAATCCTGGGATAAGCGTTTTTCCGCCAATATTCCCGCTTCCCATTTCAGAGAAATCGGGTGAAGGGCGTCCCGCGGCATCGTTATAAGCGGTAATCATATTTTCAACGGCTACCGTCATATTGATGGGTGTAGGATCGGCCATATCAGCGGCATAAACTTTCCCTGTCAATTGTACCGACGTAGCATATCCTGTTGCGTTAGTTAATGCAAACCCCGTGATATAGGATGTGGCGGCAGGACTCAAACCCAAATCACCGGTGATCACGGAAGTCGGATTATTATTGATTGCCGTCTTAGCGAGAATTACATATTTCCCTGCCGTCCCAAGATCTACCACTTCCAGGCTTGATGTATTTCCTCCCGTAGTAAAACTCCATACGGTGTTTGCTGCTAGCGAATTACCTGTTAAGCTTTTCGCTCCCGTTGTAATGGTTGCCGTATAAGTTGTACCTGCCGAAAGAGGATCTGAAGGCGTAAATGTCGCCGTTGTGCCGGAATAAGTAACCGTGCCGGATACTGCCGTTGACCCCTGGGTCAGGAGAAAGGTTGAACTATTGATGGTTGAGGGATCCATCGGTTCACTGAATTCAAATGTAATATCCTGGTTTCGAGGAACGCCTGTCACATTGTTATCAGGTTCTGTAGAGGTGACGGTAGGTGCTATGACCGGATCTTTTTCCTTTTTATTACATCCGTCTATTAATACAATCGATAGCATCGCCAGGATTGGAACTATTTTTTTTAGATTCATTATTATTTTTTAAATGGTTTAGTGATCTGTGAAACCGTCATTTTTTGAGGGCATTCGGAAGAATAATCCCGAATTGCAAAGATGATAACACTACCTGGTCAAAGCCTTACACAATCAGGGAAGATGCTTATATAATTCACTGATTTTCAGCACACTTCAAATTAATATGGTTTCAATAAGACAGGCCCGTAAGAAAGGTACTATGAATTAAGATAAGGATTTCAGGTTGTTGTGAGGGTTAATTACAGGAACAAAATGCAATGATATTTAGGATAATAATTCGATTTTTTTTCTTTGGTTAATTATTGTTTTACCATGTTATTACCGGTCATTCTAACTTCGCCTAATCTTGCCAGGCCTCTGCCATTAAGAATAGCCCCTGTATTAAACGTGATGGATTGGTTCGCTAATATGGTCCCTTTAAAAACGGAAGACGTACCAATCGTTACTGAATTGCCAACCTGCCAGAAAATATTAGAGGCCATTGCGCCATTCCGGAGGATAACCTGCCTTCCGGGTTTCACATTAAGCGTGGAAGCAATTTGGATAATAAATATTGCCTTTTCATCACCCAATGCATCCAGTATCAGATCGCCTCTGGAAATATCCAGTGAAGAAATAGATTTATACAATCCGGGCGTAAGGATAAGCCCCCCGATATTACCCGATAACAATACTTCCTCAGGGCTGGTTCGTCCGGCGGCATCTTTATAAGCGTTGGTTAAATCGATTTTTGCCTGATCCGACCGGGTATCATTAATGTGTTTCTTCCCACCGAATATTCCGGGAGGAAAGCCGTCCAATGATATGCCCGGACTCAAGCCAAGGTCACCGGTCACGGTGGTTGCCCCGGTATTATTTATTCCTGATCCGGCAAGTACGACGAAGTCGGCTGCATACCCAAGTGACACGCTTGCCTGTAAAATGGTTTGTGCGGGTATTACTATATGAACCGGAAGGGCCTGTTCCGTTTCATTATTCCGGCACCCTGCAACTAAAACGATTAATCCTATGATTAAGAATGATGACAGTTTTTTCATTATTTATATTTACCACAAGTAGGCGTAATTCAGATTGAGATAAGTCCTCCCCGATTCTCCCTTTGTCCGGTCAGGATGAAATTTAATAACTTACCTGGGGATGGTAATTGAAAGGTTATGACCCTATATAAAATTTAATTTTTTGACATTCTATTATCGCCATCCAGTACTTCATTAATTGATTTTTTCCGGTTTAATGGTAGTACTCCTGCCATTTCCCCGATAATATTTACCAGTTCGGTCCCGGATGGAATTACTATTTTTGCATTATTCCCCAGTGACACTTCAATGGCTTCTAACTTCCGCAACAATTGGGCATTCCCGATAAAATATTTGTCAGCCGCCTCATTGACCAGTTTAATGGCTTCAGCTTCTCCCTCGGCATGCAATATTTTTGATTGCTTGTAACCTTCCGCTTCTTTTATCTTTGCACGTTTTATACCATCGGCAACGGTTTCCGCAGCCGTAGCGGAATCAATGGCAGCAATTTTTTCATTTTCCGCTTTTACCACTTTATTCATCGTTTCCTGAACATCCGTTGGAGGGTCAATTTCCTTCAACTCTGTCC
>CAYNCU010000096.1:0-2507 GCA_964395765.1 uncultured Roseivirgaceae bacterium
CAGCTGGTTTTCATATCTGAATTCAGTGGCCTCATTAATTCCGGCGATAATTTTTACACTCGCAACTCCCCTGTTATTTGCCGGCATTATTCTCTGGACAAGTCAAATCGTAATACGATTCAATAAATGGTACACAGTATTTGCATTTCCGGTTTTATGGACAGCTGCTGAATTTATTTTATTTAAAATTTTGCCTGACGGAACGGCAGGCAGCATTGCTTATTCCCAATCCAATGTCCTTTCGTTGATTCAAGTGGCTTCCCTGACCGGAATTACCGGCATCACATTTATCATTACGCTTTTTCCGTCTGCAATGGCATTGGGCTGGCACTTCCGAAGCTCCGGATCCCGATTGATTCCAGTGGTAATTATACCGGTTCTGCTTATTGCTGCGGTTATCCTCTACGGACAGCACAGATTAGGATATAACGATAAAAAAACTATCCCGGTCGGGATTACCGTCCTGCAGGAAAAATTTCATCACGAAACCAAAAATCCCGATTCTGTTGCAGAATTCACGACCGCGGGATTCTATGCACAACAAATAAATGTTCTCGCCAAAGAAGGGGCCCAAATCATCGTATTGCCCGAAAGATCCATAAGCATTGTAGATGGCACGAATTACCGCTTATTATCCATGCTTTCATCTGCTGCTTCCAGAAATCATGTTATGCTGGTAATCGGGTATACTCATTATATGAAAGATGACCAGGCCAATTCCGCCATGGTAATTGATTCTTCCGGGAAAGAAATATTAAACTATAATAAGGTTCATTTGCTCCGCGGAAAAGAAGATATTTTTTCACCGGGTAAAGAGCCGGGATTATTTAAATTCAGGGGAAAAGAAGCCGGAGTTGCGATCTGTAAAGATCTTGATTTTCCCGGATATATAAGGAAATACGGAAAAGCCAACGTCGGTGTACTTTTTATCCCTGCGTGGGATTTTATTGTGGATGGTTGGCTACATTCCAGAATGGCGGTGTTAAGGGGTGTCGAAAACGGGTTTTCTGAAGTCAGGGCAGCCAGGGAAGGTCGACTGACCGTAAGCGATGCTGAAGGAAGAGTACACTATGAATCCATTACAGAAGATAAACGAGGTCATACACTGCTCGACACCATTTCGCTGGATAAGAGGGATACACTTTATACCCATTGGGGCGACTGGTTTGGGTATATAATTCTGCTGGCTGCCATTGCATTTATATTTTCGCGGTATACTCCCCGATCCTGAGGCTTTCAAGACCAAACCAGGCCTTACAATCTCTGCCATGAGGATTTTACCTTTCATCTTCAGCGTGAGCAATGCATTTTTATAATTAACACTTATACACCAAACATTGAAGGCCTTTTCCGTTTCACCCTTAAGAATTCAGTCATATTAAAACCCGAACTAAAACCTTGTTAATTTACTGATTAACATGAGGGCCTATACTAGTTAAAGGAATCCTTGATTTCATTTTAAAAATTAATTACATTAATTGGCTCTTTAAAAACCGATACTTTATTTTCTTACTAAACCTTAATAATTCTATGAAAATTCACAAAATCTTATTTCAAACATTCCTGGCTGGAATAATTTTCCTTATGGCGCTGGCCTGCCAGCCACAGATGTCGAAGGAAGGTCAGAGTGCAATGACCGCCAATGCCGTTAAGAAGGCAATATGTGTTTTACATCCCACCCAGGGGAATAATGTGTCCGGTCTGGTAACATTCATGCAAACCGATAACGGGATACAGATTGATGCGGATATAGACGGATTAACACCCGGCAAACACGGTTTTCATGTGCACGAATACGGAGATTGTTCCGCTCCGGACGGTACTTCAACAGGCGGGCATTTTAATCCGGATAATAAAAAACATGGCGCTCCTACCGACATGGAACGTCATGTAGGAGATCTTGGCAATGTTACTGCCGACAGCACAGGACATGCCCATTTAACTATGACGGATACAATGATCAGTTTCAGCGGGCCTCATTCAATTATCGGCAGGGGCATAATAGTACATGCCGGCGAAGATGACCTCAAAACCCAGCCGACAGGAAATGCAGGCGCAAGGGTTGCCTGTGGAACAATAGGGATAGCCAAACCATGATCGATAGATCAATTTAATATAGAAAAAACCAATTTACTTCCCCGGTCATATGCCCTGTCATTATTCCGGTATAACGAGATAGATTTCATTACTTAATTGTATCCCAATATAATTATCCGAATTCTAGCTCTTTTTAATTTACGGAAACCAGGCCTAGGCGCCGGGGAATTATTTTACAAGAAGCATTTTATACCATTCAAGACCTGAAATGATAAAAAAAATTTTATCCTATTTTATGCCTTTTACAAAAAGGATCAATACCCAATTCAATGGAAAACTCGAGGTTCGCTGGATTAATGGTAAGAAGGTACTTGACACAACTAACGCCAATTATTCCTATGGTTCTGCTCAGCGAGTACTTAAGTTTTCGCTGGAAAATATTGAGATTGGCCGGGTAAACAATATTTTAT
>CAYNCU010000096.1:2517-15250 GCA_964395765.1 uncultured Roseivirgaceae bacterium
CTGGGTTTAGGGGGCGGGTCCGTCATACAAACTCTAAATGATGATTTTCAATACCGGGGAAAGATAACCGCGGTGGATATAGATCCGGACATTATCCGGATTGCCGAAAATGAATTTGGAATAAAAAACGGGGAAAATCTGAAAATCGAATGCGATGATGCGCTGGACTACCTGAAAAAAGATAACCGTACATTTGACCTGGTTATTGTCGATCTTTTTCTTGATAATAAGGTTCCGGATAAATTCCTGTCTGTAATTTTCTGGGAAAATATCCGCAAAAAAATAGCCAGTGGGGGTTATTTGATATTTAATTCCATCAGAAACATTAATACCAATATTGAACCGGTCAAAGAAAGGTTGAGTGAATCGGGGTTGAAAGTGAAAGAATATAATGAAGTCGAGGGAACAAACCGGATACTAATTGGAAATTTGCCCCGCGTTATGGTTGAAAATACCTGATTTATAATCAAAACTATTTATAGTTTTGATTTCCCTCTCCGTAAGCTTTCATGGTCTTCATCGGGATAATAATCTTCCTGATACTTTAAACGGGCAATATCCACGGGAATAATTTAATTATCCCGGAATTGTATTATTTTCAATCCTATAGTAAAATACTAAGTCATTAATATTTTTAAGATCAAGTAAATATTTATTATTTATATTTTTTAAAGAGAATCTCCTTAATTCATTTAGCGGTTCCCCATAAAGTATGTAACATGGATTAAGACTATCCGTTACTTTAACTGGCCGGTAATAAAATCCGCAACATTCTTTTTAAAGGATACTGCCGATCCTGGTTCAATATACATCATGTGGCCGGCATTATAATATTTCATTATAATATTTTTCCTGATTTTAGGCTCAAGTCCCATATGATCGAAAGTGTATTCCGTGCCATAAAAGGGTGTTGCCAGATCGAAATAACCATTGAATACAAGAATTTTTAAATTAGGATTCCTGCTCATCGCTTCGGAAAGATCAACGGCCGTATTAGGGGGTGTGCCTTCCCCCCCGCTTTTGGCATGCTTCATATCCCAGTGAAAACCTTCTGCACCGTAGGCAGAGGTATGATAGGAATACTTTTTATCGACTTTCAGGTCATTATAATAATAATCCATGAAAACGGCGGTAAAAGCCGGGGTGATTGCAGAGCTTTGGGGATCAACCCTGGCATATTCTCCCAGCAAATCCTGGGAAACACCGGTGTAACGTGCATCCAGTCTTCCCACTGTTTCATGGTTTTCCCTCAACAACTGTTTGGTAAACTGGGGTTCATTCACGCGAAGATCCGCTTTAAGAATATAATCTTTGTCGAGTCCGGTAAAAGTTGCAAGTTGACCGGCGATTTTGTCCTTGTCAGCTTCCGGCAGGTTATCTCCCTGCATGAGGGCATTGGCATATTCACCCCCCGCAAAATTCCTTACTTTATGAAGAAAGCCGGGAAGGTCGGCAGGTTTATCAGCTAGTTTATCATGATACCAGGCGACCGCCGCATAAGTTGGTAAATAAAGAATATAGGACAGGTCATCGCCATGGCTGAAATCCAGCGTATGGAAATCAAGCACGACCGAAACCAGAATTACTCCATTCATTGCCATCCCCATATTTTCCTGCAGATAATCCACAATTCCCGCGCTTCGGGTGGTTCCGTAACTTTCACCCAGAAGGTATTTTGGTGAATTCCAGCGATCGTTATCGGTCACATATTGTTTAATGAATTCGCTGACGGATTTTATATCCTGGTCGACTCCCCAGAAATCAGTATTTTTTGCTTTTCCTATGGCATGACTGATGCCGGTGCCTACCGGGTCAATCATAACCAGGTCGGTAACATCCAGAATGGAATTGTTATTATTGACCATTTTATATGGCGGCGGCGGGGTAATATCCGGATCATTCACCACAACTTTTTCAGGACCTAATATTCCGATGTGAAGCCACATGGAGGATGAGCCTGGTCCTCCATTATAGGCAAAGGTTACCGGTCGCCGGGAAGGATCCGATTCGCCATCCTTGGTATAGGCTACATATCCATATAAGGCTACCGGTTCATCTTTTTCATTTTTCAGGATCAATGCCCCTGCAGTTGCAGTATAATTAATTGTTTTCCCATCGATAATAACGCTGTGTTTTGTTATCGATTTAATCGGGGCCGGAATGGCTTTGGCAGAGTCAGGGCTTTCCTTTTGTGCATAGCCGGAAATGAATATGATAAAGGAAATAGAAAACAGTAAAAATTTTTTCATATCATTTTAATTTTGGATAGAACATAAGTCAAATTAAATATACGGAACCAGTATTATAATTCCATACTTGTTTATTATAAAAAACCATACTTCTTAAGTCCCTATTTTTATTCGCCACTACCTGTGGTTTACTTAATTCTTCATCATGGGCATATCCAGCATCGGCTCTGAATAGATAGCATCAGAATCATATTTTGCATCAGGTTGAGGAAGGTGACGGGTCGATAAATAAAATGACCAATATTGATTATTCTCAAATTTAGCATCTTTAAATTCCCCGCCGATAAACTCATCTCCCGGTCCTGTCAGGGCAAAAATATTATTTTCGAAATTAAATCCATTATAGTTGCCTGGTTCAAAATTCACCCCGTGGCCCTGATCGCTGATTATGATATTATTTGATATTGAGCAGCCTTTCATCGGAGTTGCAGCCGGATCGCACCAGGCATAAATTCCGGAGTGTCCGTTTTTAGAGCCGTCGTTCAGGCTTGTATTATATCGCACAATATTATTCTCCCATGTGGCAGCACCGGCATACTGAAAAAGGCCGTAACCGGCTCCTTCATTCCAGGCGGAATGATTATACTGCATAATAGAATTGGTCACCCCGCCGTCAAGGTCAAATCCTCCTCCATCCTTTCCGTCCGGAGAAGTTTTGTTATGATGGGAATAACATTGTTGAATAATAATGCTGTCACACATATAGGCCCAGATGCCGACAGGACCGTTCCCATCCCTGGGCATATCCCAGCCGTTGTCCATGGCCTCGCAGTATTCAATCACTCCACTTGTAACGCCGCCGATAAGTATCCCGTTTCCGCTGTGGTTATCCCTGACCAGGGGGCATCCGGGATTGTTTTCCGCAACACAGTATCCAATATAAAGATTATGCACGGTCTTGAATTCGGACGGGTCATGAAATTTATGCTCTTTCCCGGATTCAACATAGATGCCGGAAAATCCATTATCGTGGGCATAAACATGACTGATACTGATATCCTTGCCGCCCATGACATGTATACCGGACCACATAAAACCGGAGGCGGTAACGCTGTCTATCGCCCCATGTTCAACAAAACTCAATTCAACTCCGTTCCCTTTATTACCAGTTTTTCTCCCTGAGCCGATAACATTTATGTTTTTGATGACGACATTATTACACTCCTCGATTAATATGGCAGTGGTATCGCCGGCATTAAGTGTAGCCCTGCCGTTTCCGTAGGAAAGGATCGTAAGCGGATTATTTTCCGAGCTATTTATTCCCTTAATGACCAGGGGTCCTTTAAATTCCTGATCTCCGTGAAAGTAGATATGGTCACCGCCATTCAAATGAACGGATTGCAGCTTTTCAAGAGATTTCCATGGTTTATCCGAAGACGTACCTTTGTGACGATTACTACCGGTAACGGCATCGAAGTAATAGCTTTTAGGGCCATTACCAAAATGGGACAGGTCACAAGCATCCAACAAAATAAAACTCAGGATATTTAACAATAAAAAATACAACCTGACTTTGTTCATCATGTCTTATACCGGAAAAACTTAAAGTAATTCGATAGCTTCGTTCATTTTCAAACGATGGTATTAATTTATAACGTATGAAACAACTTATTGACAGGAATTTTTTAAGATTCAGTTTTGTTTCTCGCAAAGTCGAACTTATTTGACATTCGGTTTTATGAATAATTTTTTAATCTTAGATATTTATTATTGACTTGTATCTTGGCATGAAATTTATTCTAGTCGCAATTATCATTTACCAAGCCCGGGGTTCCAAGGTCACCCGTACTATAGGCCGATGAAGAAGTGCACCAGTTACTACCGTTCATAGCCTCGTCCACTTGCAAATGATCCGGGTTCAGGCATATGGAAGCTCCTGTCCCGGTCGGGAATCCGGCAGCACCGTAATCCACGGTGGCTATGACATTTCCGTTGGACCCGTCCGTGCCATAGTTGGCAAGGCTCAGTTCATCCCCTCCATTGGTCAGTGAAAGGCTGCCTCCGTAAGTATATTTTAATTCGGCATTACACGCAGAATCGGTTTTCACAAAGGCAATATATCGGTCAGCTGGAAGCAGGATATGTTCATCTACCGTATGCACTGCCTGTGCATTTTTTTCAATAACCAGGTGATAAAGGTCAATGCTGTCGGCGGTCGAATTATAAACTTCGAACCACTCCCCGTAAGTATCTGACATGGAGGCAGGGTTATACATTATTTCCGTTATCAGAAGATCCCCGTATCCAATAGAATTTCCCGGAATTCCACCGGACTGATCATTGATGTTGACCACCTGTGTCGTTACCGATTCATCAACATTCACGCTGATTAATGCCCCGGGATCGGTTAAGTTGGCATCAAACCGGACTTCGTAATATTTCTGTTTCATGGGTTCATCGATAGTACCATCAAGTATTTTTTCGGCAGTTGTACTATCCGGATTGTAATATTCAAGATGGGCTGTAAGGGATACCGGTTTTAATTCAAAATAAGCATCCCGGCTTTCATCCCTGGTAAACGTTATGGAGGTATCCTCATTACTGACTACCGTGTAATAATCATAAAAAGTACCGGTAATATTTTGAGAATATGAAACCGATAATTTACAATTGGCCAGCGAACACATTACCGAAACGCTTCTGGTCTCTTCAGGAGTAAGTGTTATGGAATCCGAATATCCTTCATAATACGGTGAATCAAATCCACCGGGTAATGGATATCCCGAGCTGGCTTTTACATAATAACTCCCCGGATCCAGTGATAAAGTATCCGGCATATCGGAATAACGGTTGAAAGAAATAACCGGTGTGTCGTCTATCGAAAAAATCTCAATCCTGTAATTACCCGGATCTTCTGACAACGTGCGTTCATCTGCGTTTTTCACTGCTACATCTACTCCCAGATTTACAGTGAGGCCGGCTGACTGGTTATTATTTTGAAATACATCGCCGTCATGCAGGCACGCAGTGGTCAACAGCCACAGCATGGCTGTTCCAATTGATTTTAAATTGATTTTCATAGCTGGTATATTTTTTCACAATGTGCAAATAAAAATTGAAAATCCAAAAAAATAATTGCTTACATTCCCTTATTGGGGAATTGAAAAACAGATGACAATAATCAATATTTTTGAAGGACGGCCGTTATGGTAAAATTAAATCTTACGTATTTTTAATTTTTCGTCGCCTCAAATGGACTTTTTTTAATTTTTTTTGAAATATTTTTACAGGCGTTATAATGAAACGAAAATTATTTCTTTTTTCCTTCAGTTTAATTTTATTCACCTGGCTATCCGCCGTCGGCCAGTCAAGGCAAGGTCTTTTATGGAAAATTTCAGGGAATGATTTAAAGCGGCCCTCCTATTTATTCGGCACCATTCATTTATTATGCCCGGAGGATATGAATTTATCTGATAGTGTTATTATGGCCATTACCCACACCAGCCGGATGATCCTTGAAATCGATTTCTCAGATCCAACGGTTCCCGATCGTATCAGCAAGGAAATGAAGGTTCAGCGGGGCAATCAGCTAAGAAAGTACCTCACGAAAGATCAGTTCAGTTATATAAAGGATTATTACGAAAAATCCCTTAATCTTTCTTTTAATTCCATTCAGAAGGTAAAACCTATTTTTCTCATGACCCTGCTGATCCCGAAAATTATGAATTGCCAGGCCACCTCCCTGGAAAAAAAGCTTACCGATATCGCAGCGATGTATCACCGGGGAATAACAGGTCTCGAGACGGTTGAAGAACAGATCAGTTATATCGATCGTATCAGCCCTGAAACCCAGGCCGGCATGTTGCTGGAATCAATCCGTAATTTCGATTCTACGAGGTTTGAATACCAACACATGCTATCCTTGTATAAAAAGGGAGAAATTGACAGCCTCTATCATTACATAAAAACACAGAACCTTGAATTCGGAAATGTGACCCAGGCACTGGTTGCTGACCGCAATAAAGAATGGGTGCTGAAAATAAAATCAATGATCCGCTATCAATCGTCCTTTATTGCCGTCGGTGCCGGACATATGGGAGGAGATGAAGGCCTTATTTCCCTCCTGCAGAAAGAAGGCTTTTCTGTGAGTCCTGTTGAATAAGTAATTCGGGGACAAGTATCCTATTTAAAGACTCTAAGAAACCGGGTTAATTGGTACTTAAACAATTAAATCTTCGCCAAAAATGGAAAGATAATTTCCCGCAGATCACGTGGATAAGCACCGTAGATCTGCATAATCTGCAGGAGTTGCCATCTGTTTGGTTCCGGCTTGTCCAGGTTAGAATAATCGGGTTAATGCTAATCTTTACGGGTAATATAAAATGGAAAGTGAATCCTGCGACGGGCCATTTTTAAAAGTGAAATGGAAGTCATAAATCATATTTTTATATACCTGATTCTTTTAATTGTTCATCTACGATATCCCTCGAAGTCTTCATCCTTTCCATTATCAACTGGTAAATGGATTTAAGATCGGATTTCAATAAGGCAAGGTTGGTCAACCGGTACTTGTCATAATTCGATTTTTGGATAATTTCGGGGTTCATATAATATGGCACTAACTGGCCATAAATATCTTCAAGGATGGATTTGACTTCCTGCGAATTTATCGAATTAAGGAAATTGTCAAATTCTTTTATATAAAGTGAATATAAATAAGGATCCCCGGCTATAGCTACATCCAGTTTATCTTCCAGTGAAAAAAGTAATTTATCGCGTAAATCTTTTTTTCGAACAATGTTTCCCTCATGCGGATAATTCATAAAAAGATCATCGAAATCCCAGGGTATGATATCATAAATTTTCCTTTCAGGGCTCCAGTAAAAATAAACTTCATCCGTGTAATCGCCATTCTTAAAAAGATAGTTAAAAATCAGCCAGTCGAAATAATTTTTCATATCAATTCTAGCCGACAAGGAATCATATAATTGCCTTCCGTGGTACCTGTTCAGCATTCTTGAATAAACCTCCGTGAATTTTTTACGCAATATTTTAACTTCATGCGTCGACAGGTGATCCGATTCCTTAATTTCCGTATTTTCATGATATCTTCTTCTTAAAACCAATGTGGCCCCTAACTCATCTACTACATAATCCTGGGGGGGATAACATAACATATAAATTCCCTCAGAAGAATCATTCAGATTCAGGGTACCGAAACAGTGATCCGGTATGCAAAGATGATCGCGGTATAGCACATCATAAGCAATAGCATTTCTTACGTAATCTCTGTCCATACTCAGGCTAATAGCATAAATCTTTTTGATCCTGAAGGTATCAACAGGTCCGTAAATCGCTCCCTTACCGGATAATTTGATGGTATAACTCTTTCGCCTGTAACCCAGGGAAGTTTGCCCCCTAACCTTAACGGAAGCATTGTTCGTTTGAAAATTGTTTACTTTAACCGGAACATCATTAAATTCAAGTTTATCATCTTGTAGTAGCGGCACATGAACCTTATCAACCTGGTTATGACTTAGGGAAATCGTAATTACGTTCATTGTTGGATGCTGAGGAGCATTGAAATCAAGCCCCGAATCCATTTGTGCCCGGCAGTAAAAGATCAGTGTGAACTGCAAGGATAAAATAATTACAAGCTTAAACAGATATAATATTGAATTCTTAATTCTATCAGGTATTCATAACAGCCGGCTGATAAAATCCATATATTCCTGAAAATCAATATAAAAAAAATCAGTAAAAAATCCACCCCGAATTTCAATTATTATTCTGCCGTAAACGAATTGATGATACCAGGAGGCAAAATATTAATACGTAAAAATCAGGTGTTTTGATTCAAGGTTATTCCCGGATCGCTGATAAGATCTCTAGTACCCGGTCTTATTTTCAACCATAACAATGCGGCAATTATCGCCAGTAATGCCGCAATATGCAACGCATTTTCCCAACCGATATATTCGGCAAGAACCGGGGTTAAAGCCGGAGAAATGAATCCACCAAGATTGCTGCCCATATTCATTACTCCTCCGGCAGTACCGCTTTTGGGGCCGGAAATATTCATCATCATGGTCCAGAAAGGCCCTTCAACGCATAAAATTAAAGCAGTTGCGAAAGCCAGGGAAATGGCAGCCATAACCGGGCTGACGGTATGGGCACCAATCGATATTAAGATGCCGGAACCGGCCATGCCTGCCAGGGGCACTATCCTTCTGCCCCAAACCGGTCCCATTTTTCCTGAAGCCAGCCTGTCAGAAATATAGCCCCCCAAAGGAATGGAAAGGATTGATAATATCCAGGGAAGGCTGCTCATCCAGGCACCATTTAATAAATCGAAGTGACGTTCCTGAACAAGATATAGATAAAACCAGGATACGAAAATATATCCGACGTAGCCCTGCAGGGTGTAACTCAGGGTAAGCAAAATAAAACTGAAAGACTTCAAAGGTGACCTTGTTCCTGACGCGCTGTCATTTTTAATTACAACTTTTTTAGTGATATTCTCGTCCAGGGGCGCGGGGCTTTTTATACCAAGCCACAGGATGGCAATGATCAATGCCGGCAAGGAAGACACCAGTAAGGCAACCCTCCAACCCCAATGAACCATAATAATTGAAACCAGTGGCGGGGCCAGCGCGGAGCCTACACCAATGGAGGCGATGACGAATCCATTCGCGCGTCCCTGGAATTTCGGTAATATCCATTTCGAAACTCCCTGTGCAGCCCCCGGGTAAGTTGGCGATTCGGCTATCCCAAGTAATAACCGGGCAATAATGAAGGCCGATAAAGCGGCAGAAATTGTCATTTGAAACGGGCCCCAACCGATTACCGCCTGTATCGCCGTACAGGCAATCCAAAGCCATGACGCCAGGGCAAGTATTTTCCTGGCTCCCCATTTATCGGCAAGGATACCGCCCGGCACCTGAAACAAAGCATAGCCGAGAAGGAAACCGCTGAATATCCTTCCCATTTCCGGTTGCGACAACCTGAAATCATTCATCAATAATGCACCTGCCGTCGATACGTTAACCCTGCATATATAACTGGCGGTAGCCGTGGCGCTCAACATGGCTACCATGGTCCACGGTGTTTTAACCTTTTTCAATGTATTCTTTTATGCATAAGAATTTCGGATTCGCCGTCAACGATATAGTCTTCCAATTCGCCTATTCTTTTAAAGCCCTGTTGTTCATATAATTTCATGGCTTTGACATTAAAAGATGAAACACATAGGAAAAGATGCCGGCTTTCCGTATGGTACATTTTCTCAACAAAGGCAATAAGCTGACTGCCTATACCCTTGCTCCTGTAATTTTCGCTTACGACAATCGACTTTATATAAGGTGATCCGGCAACACCCCTTGGGTCAACCAGAATGCCTCCGCACGGATTATCCTGAATATTTGCAATAAACAATTTGTATTCCGGGTCTTGGCAGGTTTTCCGGCACTGATCTAATGAAATTCCCAGTGTTGTCCAGGGCGACGTGGCAGACATTTGGCGTGCAACCCAATCCATTCCTTCAGTCGTAGCAGGCTTTATGGTCAAACCGGTCATTACATTCAGAAATAGTTAAGGTTTGTTAATTTGAAATTTCAGTCCATTGAAATAATCACCGAAGGTATGGATTTGAGCTCTATATTGGTTGAAATGACCCTGGATAATTTGCATATTTTTAAATTATAAGTGGTCGTAAAAAGTTTTTTATTTCCTGATTAAATTATAACTTTCAAAATTGTCATCAAGTTTTCAAGAATCATCAATTTAATGAATCATACAAAATCATATTCATTGATTTCATAGTTATAAGCATCCTTTTTTTCTTCTATTTAAATTTTTTTACTATGAGCCAATCAAAAGTGTATATTGTCGACCAGGCGTACAAGGCTAATTATAAAGTTTGCTTTGTGGATGTTCCTTATAAGGAAAAGAATGCATCACTGATCAAGGGAGGGTACCTGGTAAAACAGGAATATGATGCCGATATTAAAGGGTATATTGTTGAAATGGAAAGCCAGGCGAATATCAAAATCATGCGCGAAAATTTTCCCGCATAAATCCTATAAAACCGAAACCTGAAAATTCTATCCGGGCTAAATAAATTGTTTAATATCACTTGCCTGCCTGACGAAGGCTTCGGCATATTTAAATCCACCCTGCATGCCCCGGAATATATTCATTTTTATATGCACGCCGTAAAAATCATCCGGGTCCTGACTTGCATGCGCATAACAGGACTTTCTTTTTAAAGCTTCATATTCGGTAATATCGGCAAAATCTCCAGGACTGAATGTCTGGGTTTGTATTCCCGTCATTACTTCATAATAATAAAGGGAAAATCTTCGATTCATGCTCAGCCAGGTTCCATAGACAAGCAATGAAAGATGCCGGTGGTCCCGATGGGTATCAATGGGCCATTGAGTAAATACAATATCCGGCGCCATTCCTGAAATCATATTTTCCATTTTGGAATATTCATCGGAGTTAATGAAAGTACTGCCGTCAATCTGTCCGAAGAAATAAGGTTCTGCTCCTAAAATTTCGCAGGCATTTCGAGCCTCCTTCTCCCTGATAGAGGCTGCTTCTTCATGTGATTTTCCCTGTATTCCAGCCTCCCCCCTGGTAAAGTACAATATTTTAATTTTATGCCCCTCCTTATTTAACCGGGCTATTGTTCCTCCGCACCCTGATTCAGGGTCATCGGGATGTGCTCCGGTAATTACTATGGTTTTCGATTCCAAAGGACCCCGATCCCTGCTAATGAATGGGAAAAAAGCCGTAGTCGATGCATAAATACCGGATTTAAGTATTTCCCTTCTATTCATAATTCAATTATTTTTTTTAAAATTTACATAATTAGTTTTAAACTCTGATTTTTATTAAATGAAAAAACTTTTAACGTTATTTATCCTGTTTCCTTTACTCATGGTCCTGCTAACCCATTGCACCCCCAAAGAAAAAACATGGGAGGTGAGCTCACCGGATAAAAATATTACCCTTTCGCTTAACTGGCAAATCGCCGATTCAACCAAACCGGAATTAACTTATTCCGTCAACACTGAATTTGATAAATCAATAACCATGGCGCTGGATTCATCTCCCCTGGGTATTATCCGGAAAGATGCAGATTTAAGTAAAGGTTTGCGGCCTTCAGGGAAAGATGAGGAAAAAGAAATAGATGAAACCTATACTATGCTGACCGGCAAACAAAAGGATATTTCAAATCATGCCAATCAGTTAAGCGTAGGCTTTAAGAATAAAAAAGGGAAACGGTTAATAATCGACATGCGTGCTTACAATGATGGAGTTGCATTCCGTTACCGATTCCCTGAGAAGGATAGTACCGAATATACCGTGACCGGCGAGAAAACCGGCTTTAAAATACCTTTGCCGGGTAAATGCTGGATGCAGCCTTATGATAAGGTAACCCAATATGCCCCCGCGTATGAGACCTACTATGTGAATGGGGTTGATATCGGATCGTCCTCTCCGATGAGTAACGGCTGGTCTTTCCCGATGTTATTCAATACCCATAATCTATGGATGCTGGTTAGTGAAGCCAACCTAGCACCTGATTTTTACGGAGCGCATATTCAACCGGATGCCAGGGACGGATTATACACCATCCGCTTACCTGAAAAAGAAGAAGCCCTCGGTAAATGCTCACGTTATCCTTCTTCTACCCTGCCGTGGTACAGTCCATGGCGGCTTATCATTATCGGCACCTCACCCGGCGCCATTGTTGAGAGCAATATGGTCAACAACCTGAGCGACTCATCGAAGATTAAGGATACAAGCTGGATCAAACCCGGGAAAGCCTCATGGAGCTGGTGGAGTGATCCCCCCAGCCCCAGGGATTACAACAAGCTCACCGATTTTGTGGACCTGGCAAAATTGATGAATTGGAAATATACGCTCGTGGATGCCAATTGGAATGAAATGAAACACGGCAATATAGAAAAGCTGGTGAATTATGCCGACAGTCTCGGAGTTGGAGTCTGGTTATGGTATAATAGCGGTGGGCCGTACAATACTGTTACCGAAGCTCCCAGGGACAGGATGTTTAATGCTGAAGCCAGGAAAAAGGAAATGAAGCGTATCAGCGAAATGGGAGTTAAAGGAATTAAGGTGGATTTTTTCCAGAGTGACAAACCCGCAGTGATTAAACTGTACCATGATATTCTCAGGGATGCTGCTGAATATAAGATCATGGTGAATTTTCACGGTTGTACCATACCAAGAGGCTGGGCCCGGACTTTTCCCAATAACCTGAGTTGCGAAGCCGTTAAAGGAGCCGAAAATTACCAGTTCGACAAAACCTTTCCTGAAGAAGCCCCGGTTCAGAATTCTATTCTGCCATTTACAAGGAATGCAATCGGTTCTATGGATTACACTCCTGTCGCTTTTTCCGATCAAACGTATAAACATTTGACTTCCTACGCCCACGAACTGGCCTTATCCGTGGTTTTTGAAAGCGGCATTGAACACTTCGCCGATAAAGTTATCGCTTATGTTCAATTACCCGA
>CAYNCU010000097.1:0-15097 GCA_964395765.1 uncultured Roseivirgaceae bacterium
CAGGTATTTTAATGCAAGGTTGTCTATCCTGTCTTTTTCATACACCAGCTCATCCGGGATGCCCTGGTAGTGAAACCGGCCGGCAGTAACGGCCTGGCTTAAATTCATATCAAAATCAATGACGTTTAAAACAATCTGGAATACCGTAGTTATGATTTTTGAACCGCCGGGGGATCCAAGGACACAAAATAAATTTCCATTTTTTTCTATAATAGTTGGCGTCATGGAGCTGAGCATCCGTTTATCAGCCTGAATAGAATTCGCTTCTCCCCCCGGTAATCCAAAAAGATTCAAATGACCTGGTTTGATGCTGAAATCATCCATCTCGTCATTTAATATAAAACCCGAGCCGGCTACTACTACTTTAGAACCAAAAATATTATTGAGTGTGGTGGTGACGGAAACGGCGTTCCGGTCTTTGTCAACAATTGAATAATGAGTAGTTTCATCCGATTCCCTGTGCACGACAATATCCCCATGCAAAACTTTTTCAGTTATTTTATTGAATGAAAATTTTTTCATTCTGTTTCTTAAATAGGAACTATCCATTAATTTTTTAACCGGTACTGGATAATAATCCATATCGCCCAGAAATTCGGCGCGGTCTGCGAATGCTCTTTTTTCCACTTCACACATTAAATGAATATATCTGCTGTCATTCCACCCCAAGGTATCAATCGAATAGGGTTCAATCATTTTAAGCATCTGGATCAATAAAATACCGCCGGAGGAAGGAGGACCCATGGAAATTACCTTATATCCTTTATAATTTCCAGTGACAGGATTTCTCCAAACGGAATGATAGTCATCAAGATCTTTCCGGGATATTATACCCTTTCCACGTTGCATTTCCTTTACTATATTTTTTGCCGTTTTTCCCCCGTAAAAACCATCCCGTTTATTATCCCTGATTAAACGAAGCGTCATGGCAAGATCTTTCTGAATCATGAGGTCGCCGGCCTTCCAGTTATTCTTTATAAATGCTTTTGGTGGAATCGTATTTTCCTTCAGGAAATTCTCACTGGCATGATTTAAATCCTCTGCCTGGGAGGCAGTGACCGGAAAACCTTTTTCAGCCAGGTTGATGGCCGGCTGTATCAGCTGGTCCCATGGGAGATTACCGAATTTTTCGTAAGCCGTCACCATTCCATCCACTGAGCCCGGCACACCACAGGCCCTATGTCCCAGCAGACTCGCATTTTGGATTATTGATCCGTCAGGGTTTAGATACATGGTTTTATAAGATTTTGCCGGGGCCTTTTCCCTGAAATCCAATGAGTAGGATTTCCCGTTCTTCAGACGAATCACCATAAAACCACCCCCTGCAATATTTCCTGCTTCCGGGTAAACAACAGCGAGCGCAAATTGAACGGCAATGGCAGCATCGATGGCATTACCTCCTTTCTGCAGAATTTCATTTCCCACTTGGGAAGCTATCGGACTGGCAGTAACGACCATTCCTTCTCCGGCGGTTGCGAATTTTATACTGTCAAAATTGGTATCATTTAATGCCTGACACGATATCATAAAATACAGGGAAAGAAAGGCCAATACAGTAAATCTGAATTTTAACATCTTTAAAAATTAACTCATTCCCATATAATGAATTCCTTCCTCCAGCCCGTTTTCCATTAATTGTGCAGGAACATCACCAGGGTTAAAAGGTTCTGCCAGATAAATAATGAAAATTCTTGATGGTAGCTCGTGAATACTGAAAACAGGTTTATCATTGTTCCAGGGAAGGGTATTGCCGTCTTCATTGACATAACCTGCAATTTTTACTCCATCATTTTCAAGATTGGTAATTTTATGTTTATTAACGGGTTTATTTCCCCAGAGAAAAATATCCGGTTGTGTCCTGAAATATCCCCCGAACCAGTTATTGAAATATTTAATTTTAATTCCGGATGCAGCACCGGAGTTGTATTTAATATGTCGGCGCGATAATCTTTGAATGTCATCACACCATTCCGTTAATTCTTCGTCCAATTTTAAAAACTTAATTCCCTTATTCATCCATCGAAGCAATATTTCATAATCTTCGGGAAATTCGCCGTCTCGAAACAAGCCATATGAAGTTATCAGTGATTTTTTGAACATTAAGGTTGAATGCAATACCGTGGAATTGATAAAGCGCTTATAATAGATATCCTGGTTGCTCAAAATCGAATTGGTCCACTCCACGTACGCTCTTATATTTTGATCAACATTATCGGGTATATATTTTACCAGGGAAGAAATTACATCGATATCATTTTTGCCGGTCAGGGAATTATATTGTTTTTCAATTCTGTCATTCCTGGAAATATCATAAGGGTCCATCAGCGCGATAAAATCGGATTGAGATAAATATATTGCCTCATTAAGTGCAACTACCGTTCCGTTGGAAGCCAGGTTAATGATTTTTATCCGTTCATCCTTAAAATTTTCGATTAATTCCCGGGAACCATCGGTAGAACCGTCATTTACCAGGATCAACTCAAGGTCCTGAAATGATTGATTTAAAATACTGTTAACGGATCTTTCAATATTTTTAACCGCGTCACGGAAAGGTAAAATAACAGTAACTTTTGTTCCTGCCATGAAGAATATGAATATTAACTGGTTTATATCCCGTTAAATTTAACGAAGTATATTGATTTTAATCAGGTTGAGAGGAATAATATTAAATCGAAATGATGAAAATTATTTACCTTGTTCGAACCTTTTCAAAACCATTTCAGAAACAGTATAACCTATTGATAGAGAGGAGGTCGCGGCGGGGCTGGGCGCATTACAAACATTAATGCCGGCCTTATTTTCAAGAATCATAAAATCATCCAGAAGATTACCCTGGCGGTCACAGGCCTGTGCTCGAACACCTGAGCCTCCCGGTTCGAGATCTTCCGGCTTGATATCAGGTACTAAACGTTGAAGGGCACGGGTAAAAGAATTTTTTGAATAAGACCTTATCATTTCATAAAGTCCTGTTTTCCAATATTTCCGGGCTATTTTTCTGAACCCTGGCCATATTAAGGATTCTGCCAGTTCCGAAAAGTTTATATCTGATTTTTTGTAACCTTCACGGGCATACGCTAATACGGCATTCGGCCCGGCTTCAATATTTCCATCGATCATCCTGGTGAAATGTACTCCAAGAAAAGGGAATTCCGGGTCCGGAACCGGATAGATAAGGTTTTTAACCAGGTACTTTTTATTTTCTCTTACCCTGTAGTATTCTCCCCGAAACGGAATGATCCTTACCTCCAGCTTTTTTTCAGTGAAGGAGGCAATTTTATCTGAATATAATCCACCGCAGTTCACGATAAGTTTCGATTCATATTCGCCGGCATTGGTGATGACCAGGCAGCCTTTATTCATTAACCTGACATTCTTTACTTTTTTCCCTAATAATATTTCGATACCTTTCTTTTTAAGTGCTTCCACCAGTTTGTCGACAACGACCTTGTAATCTATGATGCCGGTTTGTGGCACAAAGATTCCGGAAATCCCTGCTACGTTAGGTTCATATTCTTTTAACTGTGGTTCTTCCAGTTTTTTTATGCCGGACAAGCCATTCTCAATTCCCCTTTTAAACAGCCTTTCTAAGGCCGGTAATTCCTTTTTACCGGTAGCCACAATTATTTTGCCGCATATATCGTAAGGAACATGGTGGGTGTCACAGAAATCAAGCAGCATTTTATACCCGGATATGCAATTTTTTGCCTTCAGGCTTCCCGGTTTATAATAAATACCGCTATGAATGACACCACTATTATTTCCGGTTTGATGTTGCCCGGGCTTATTTTCCTTTTCGAGGATCGTGATTTTTAAATCCGGATTTCCTTCCCTGATCCTGTAAGCTGTGGCAAGACCGACGATTCCGCCTCCGATAACAATAATGTCCTCCATACTGAAGTTTATTCGCGTACTATTGTTTTACGCGAATTTAATTTTTTAACTCACCCGAAAAGCCATTCCGCAGGTTTATTTAGGTGATTAAACTCATATAATCCCTTAAAAATTAATTCTAACTTTACAGTGATTTTTATTTGATTATGGAATTTTTATCTGCTGATGATGCCGTCAAGAAGATTAAATCCGGTGATACGGTTTTCATCCATGGAGTAGCGCAATTTCCGCAGGTACTTGTCGATGCCATGGTAAGGAGGTCGGATGAGCTTCGAAACGTAAGGATTATTCATATCCATCATGAAGGAAAACCCGATTATGTAAGGCCCGAATTCGAAGGAATCTTCCGCCTCGAATCTTTTTTTACAGGGGATAATGTGAGGAAAGCCACCATGGAAGGATATGCGGATTATATTCCCGTATTCTTAAGTGAGATCCCAAGTCTTATCCGGAAGGGAATAATAAAGATTGATGTTGCCCTCATGAATGTTTCACCTCCCGATAAACATGGATATGTTTCATTGGGAAGTTCCGTCGACGTTGCAATTTCTGCTGTACAAAATGCCGGCCATGTGATCGCACAGGTTAATGAATTTGTTCCGCGAACGCTCGGGGATGGATGTATGCATATAAGTAATTTTCATTCTTTCGTAAAATATGACTCACCGATCCTGGAGGTTCCTGAACATAAACCTAATGCGGAAGAAGAAAAGGCCAGCGAATTTGTAGCTTCTCTGGTGGAAGACGGGGCAACCCTGCAGATAGGAATAGGAGGTATTCCCAATAGTGTCCTTGCCAAATTAACCGATAGGAAAAACCTGGGTTTGCATACAGAAATGTTTTCCGACGGGATAATTTCATTGGTTGAAAGAGGTGTAATTAATAATAAAGAGAAGAATATAGTCCCGGGACATATCGTTTCTTCTTTCGCCATGGGAACTAAAAAAGTCTATGATTTTATTGATGATAATCCGAGGGTAGCCATGATGGACGTATCCTTCGTCAATGATGTGAGGATTATCCGCCGGAATCCTAAAGTAACGGCAATTAATTCTGCGATTGAAATAGATCTTACGGGCCAGATATGTGCCGATTCAATCGGTACCAAACATTTCTCAGGGGTAGGGGGACAGATGGATTTTATGAGAGGTTCATCTTATTCAAGGGGAGGGAAGCCGATCATTGCAATGACCGCGAGAACATCCAGGGGTTATCCCAAAATAGTACCCATCCTGAAACCCGGATCAGGAGTAGTCAGCACTCGGGCCAATGTTCATTACGTGATAACCGAATATGGAATTGCCTATCTTTACGGGCAATCCATGAAAGAACGTGCCAGAAGACTGATAAGGATTGCCCATCCTGATGACCGTGAGATGCTGGAAAAGGCCGCCTTTGAAAGATGGGGAGGCCATTGGTCAATTAATTGAATATTTCAAATTCTATTCGGTTTCCTGTTTCACTAAAGATTTTTCATCCAGTATACTTTTGTCTTTTTCTTGTGTTTATCTTTCAGGTGGTTATAGGGCTGAGCATGATGCCGAGGACGGATCACTTTCCTGTTATACCCGATTAGCTTACAGCCCGAAATTAGAAACGGAATAAGTATGTTTATTAAGAAAATTCTTTTTTTTTTAAAAAGGGATAGAAAAACACCTCATAAATTTTCAGTTATATACTCCAAAGGATAATCCTCAATTGTACTTTTAATAAATTTATGCAAGATTCTCTGTAAACCTAACATGAAATTTCTGAAAATTTTTATTCTTTTCGGATCGATCTGCCTTTCAAGCGCCTATGCCCAGGTGGAACTGGACAGCTTAAATAATCTAATCAATGCAAAAAAAGGAAGTGAAAAAGTAAAAATAATAAATGAAATTGCCAGGATTTACGTCGATAAGGATTTATTTATTGCCGAGCGATTATCCGAGGAAGCATTTCACCTTGCCGAAAATATCAATGATAATCACGGAAAAGCCGACGCGGCAGCCTCCCTGGGATTAATAAATTACCTGAAAGGACAGTTCAATCAGGCCGAATATTATTGCCGAATTGCCAAGGAGATCGCCTTTATTTTAAAAAATGAAAACCTGGAAAGGGATGTTAATACCACACTGGCCCTTGTTTATGAAGAACAAGGAAAAAACAAGAATAGCCTTGAATTGTTTACCCGGAATGCTATCATCGACAGGAAACTGGCGGATAGCCTCCGTTTGGCAGTAGATTATCAGAATATAGCGGATATTAAGTTTAATCTGGATACAACCAGTGAAGCTTTGTATTATTACAGGCTTGCGGAAAAAATCTATGAAGAAAAAAATATCAGGGACCGATTGGTTAAAGTTTATGATCATATCGGTAAAATATACCTTGAAAAAAACCTGGATTCGGCTCAAATATTTTTTAGTAAATCGTTCAATATCTATAATGAACTTCAGGGTTTAAATGGTTATTACGATATCTTTTGGAATTTATCCGATTTTTTCATGCGAAAAAGCCTGCCGGATTCCTCCTTGCATTACCTTCAGCTTGGAAGAGTCAAGGCAGAACAGGAAGGTAATAACAATATGTTACTCAAATCCTACCAGTTATTGTCCGGTGTATTTGAAAAAACCGGTCAATATTCCGATGCCTATAATTTTCAGAAAAAATATTCCTTTTTAAAGGATAGTATCGATACGGTGGGGTACCAGGCAAGCGTTAATGATCATATCCATAAGCTTGAAAATGAAAATAAAGAACAAACGCTTGAATTGTTAAGAAAGGAAGCACAACTTAAAAACGGGCAATGGCTGACAGAAGATATTGTATATTATTTATTGTTCGGTGGCGTATTTCTGGTTGCGTTTATTTTTATTGCTTTTTTTGCGCGCTATCGCCTTTACAAAAAATCAATTGCCTCAACTGATAAATTAAAACAGGATATAGTCACCCTTACCACGGAATTAACAAAAAAAGACAGCTTAATTTCAGAGATAAAAAAGAGAGAAAACAGGCTTATTCAGAAAAACCGTGTCCTCGGCTCCTTTGTCAATCCTTATCGAATCAGGGAACCCGAAAAGCCTAATACCTTAAGCCAGGAGCTCAAGAGTTTTTTAAGCGCCATAAAAGCAGATGTTGCCGGGTTAATGCTTTACAATGAATTCAGGCAATTTGTAATATTAGGCGAGTATAATTTAAAGGAGGAAAAGTTCAGCAAGGATGCAGTACTGACCAATAATTTTTACCCTTTGTATTTTGAGGCAATAAAAACGGAGAACATGATTGTCAGTGATGACTGCAGGACGGATCCCCGTTACGCTGAATTTCTTGAAAACCGGTTTAATTCTGAAGTAAAGGTCAGGAGGGTGGATTTCCCGGTTAAAATAGAACAGAAATTTCTGGGGATGATATTTGTGGAACGGCATAATTCGAATCAAAGTTGGACGGAGCCGGATTTTGAAATTCTCGAAGAAAAGTCGGATCTATTTATACCTATTCTTGTAAAGGGAATCCAGGACCGGTACAGAAATGAGGAATGCCATACCTATGACCTCATTGCCATACAATCGGTCTTCAGGGACTTCCAGGCACTCATCCTGGAAAAAAGCGAGAACGGATATATATACCGGTCATTTCCCGAAAAAGTTGAATTTCCACAATTTCATCTTGAGAACCTTTCTTCCAACAATTGGTTTAATTTTATCGATATTTCGCTAAAAGAGAACCTAGAAGGTTTTTACCAGTCATTGAAACCCGGTGAGTATTCTGGCGAAGATCAATCTATGTCCTATAATATTTTTGATCCTGAAGTAAATACATTACAAGTAAAAGAGATAATAAGATCCGTGGCCGATATTGACAATGAAAAGAGAATCAAATCAGTCATTTATTTTGAATTGTCGGTAGACACGGTAAATGATTTGCGGACCCAGGCCAATTCATTTAAAGCAGTAATTGCCTCTCTAATGCACGGTCTGATCGTTACGGATGAAAAGGGAAAAATTCTTATGGCCAATCCGATATCCGGGCAGATCAGCGGATACAGTGCTGAAGAATTGAATTCGATGACGCTCCCTTCCCTGATGGAAAAATCCATTGAAATTTTTGGGAAAAACACTTCCGCTAAAAAACCACAACTGGTCACCCTGAAAAAGAAATCCGGAGATTCGATACCGTGTAATTTATTATTTAATAAATTTCAGATAAAAAACAAAAAATATTATTCTATTGAATTCTATGTTCGTGGTTATAAAAATCTTGCAAGTGAAACATTATCGAATAAATTAAAAACACAGAAAAGCAATTCCAATCTTTTTAATGACAAACCGTTCTTAATTTACCTTACCCGTTTTTATATTTTTCTCTTTAAAAAAGACGTTGCGGATGAAATAAAAATACTAGATGATTTAGAGAAGCAGTTAACGAATGATCCGGGACCTGATGATTCCGCCGTTGATTTTGATAGGGTAAGGGAAGCTGTCGAGGCTGCGTCCGGGGCTTTAATTGATCCTACAACACAATATGATCTTCCGACAATAAACGGAATGTTAAAACCGGGCTTAATTCAGGAATATCATGTGGATTACGGAATTAATTTTATCGGCGATAAACTAAATACAATAAATAAGGGAAGGGTTATTTTCCACCGGGAAGCAGGATATAACAGGACGCTACGTTGTGATTTGGCTCTTTTAATTTTTTCCGCCTATCATTTAATTCTGAATAGTATGGAATCAATAAAGAAAGAAGGCGACCTTTATATTAAAACCTCTTTTCAGGACAATAAATTTATATTTATTATTACTGATACCGGGGAGGGCATCTTACCTGAAGTCAGGAAAAAATTATTTCTTGCCCCTGTTTCAACGAAGGAGAATCATCACGGCAATGGATTATATTATATAAAAAAGATTATCGGATCCATGGGTGGGGAGGTGCACATAAGAAGCCAACTCAATAAAGGGACGGAGGTTATTATTGAAATACCTGCTGTATTATAATCGGTTATCCGAGAGAAGCCAGGAATTCCTTTAATTCGGCAATTGCATTATTGCAAGTATCATACACTTGTTTTACCAAGGCGGGAAGGGTCCCCTTGTCATTATCGTCTCCTGCCATGTTTTCAATTTTTCTTATCGTATCATGAAGCGATTCAATTCCCATAAACATTAAAGAAGTCTTGAATTTATGAGCAAGCTCTCCCACCTGTTTCCACTCGCTGTTTTTGGCATGCATGACCATTTTTTCTGTAATTCCCGGCGCATCTCTTAAAAATGTTTCAATCATTTCACGCATGAACTGATGATCCCCATCACTAAGGGAGGTCATATAATTCATATCAATAAACCGGCCTTTATACATTTCAGCTTAACTTGTTTTCTTCCATTTCCTTAATATACCTGTAAATCGTGGATTTGCCAACATCGAGTTTCTCGGCAACCAGTAGAACATCATTCCCATATTTATTAAGAAAATATTTCACTATTTTAAATGTATATTCTTTTAACGTCATTTCACCGGACATTATGTTTTCTTCATTACTCAGGTCGGAAAAATTAATATCCTTCGGTTGAATTTCATTTTCGCCTGACATAACCGCACTTAATTCAACCACTGATTTTAACTCCCGCACATTACCAGGGTAAGCATATTTCAGTAATTTATCCTGGGCTTCAGCAGATAATACTTTTTTCGGAATATTATTTTCCCTGCAGAAGTTATCCAGAAAATATTTTGACAGGATCAGTATATCCTTTCCCCTTTCCCTGAGGGGTGGGATTTTTATGGGTAATCCCAATAAGCGATAATATAGATCTTCACGGAATTGGCCGCGTTTTACTTCCTTAACCAGGTCCTTATGAGTAGCAATAATAATTCTGGCTTTAACCGGTACGGTTGTGTTTCCACCAATTCTCGAAAGTTCTCTTTCCTGAATTACCCTTAAAAGTTTAGCCTGTAAATTCAGTTCCATTTCGCCGATCTCATCAAGAAAAATGGTACCTTCCTCCGCTTCTTCGAATTTTCCGATCCTGCGAGTCAGGGCACCGGTAAAAGCACCTTTTTCATGGCCGAACAACTCGCTTTCGGTAAGCTCCCGGGGAATGGCAGCAATATTGACAGGTACAAAAGGTTTATTTTTTTTATCAGAATTATAATGAATAGCCTTGGCGACCAACTCCTTTCCGGTACCTGTCTCCCCGGTAATGGAGACAATAATATTGGTTTGAATCGCCTTTTGCATTAATCCGAAAATATCCTTGATAGCCGGGGAATTACCGATAATACTGTTCCCAAATTCATATTTTTCAGAGATTTCCTTCTTCAGATGATCGATCTCCTTGACCAGCAGGACATTCTTTTTGGCGTTATTGATACTGTTAAAAAGTCGGTCTTTAGTCTCTTCATCCTTAATAATATAATCGTAGGCTCCGAGTTTCAGTAAACTTACAGCGGTTCCGATCTTTTCCTGGCCAGAAATGATAATTACATTTATGGAGGGGTCCCTTTCTTTTATGGTTTTCAATAATTCCTCCCCTTTAATATCCGGTAAAGTATAATCAAGGGTTACGATGGAGGGTTGTTCATCAATATGTTCAAGAAAGGATTTGCCATTTGAAAATATTTTTATTTCATGGTCAGGATTGAGCCCGATTACGTAGTTAAGAAACTTCTGATAGGCGGGATCGTCTTCAACAATAAATATTTTTACAAGGTTATCCGTCAACATAGATTATAAATATATAATTTCATGCAACTTTTAAAAAACGGATAGGATGTCAATAATTATCCCGAATATATAAAAGTTAGCAGAATGAAATATTTTATCAGGGCAATATTTATACTTTTTGCGGTTCTTATTTTGTCCTTTATCTTTTTTTATTTTTGGGCCGGATCGCCATTTTACCCCAAATCTGAATATTATAAAGTTTCGGAATTTGATAATAAGATTAAGATTCCCGGGGATACATTTTCTATTATGACCTATAATATCGGGTACTTATCAGGAATTGATAATAATCTGCCGACAATAACTCCCTTCGACACCACCTATGTACATTTAAAGAAGGCAATTCAGGTTCTAAAAACAATAAATCCTGACTTTATAGGTTTCCAGGAAATTGATTTTTATTCTCATCGGTCCCATTACATGAACCAATTCGATTCGATTGGGCGTTCTGCAGGGTTTTACAATGGAGCCATGGCGGTCAATTGGGACAGGAAATATGTCCCTTTTCCGTATTGGCCACCTTCTGTACAATTCGGGAAATTATTATCAGGACAGGCGATCCTATCAAAATATAAAATTCTCGATAACACGGTAATTATCCTTCCTAAACCTGATTCGAATCCTTTTTATTACAATAAGTTTTATCTAGATCGCTTAATACAGACCGCTTCCGTTAAAATACCAGGGGGAAAACCCTTGTTAATCGTGAATGTACATTTTGAAGCTTTTGACAAAAATACCAGGGAAAACGACTCCGGCATTCTTATTCAATATCTGAAAAATATTCCCGCTGACCAGGTTTATTTATTGGTTGGAGATTTTAATTCCAGGCCTCCTTACAGGGGTGTAAGTGAAAATGATGAAACTACCATCCATGCAATTTTGGAATTTGGGTTAAAGCCGGCCATTGATGAGGAGGTTTATCAAACCGACCCCCGGGAATTTTACACTTTCAACAGTGAATCGCCGGTGGAGAAAATAGATTATATTTTTTATAACCCTGAGAAAATCGAAAAAATTAAAGCCTATGTCGTAAAACAGATGGGATCATTATCGGATCACCTGCCGTTATACATGAAATTTATATTTAAAAACCAAGGTGAATAGGATGATTTTTTTTAATTTTCAGCAATAATAAACTTTTTGCCAATGATCAAGTATTTTGAAAAACTCCGGGAAGATGAGATCCGGTTAATGTACAGGGCTCCTCTGCTGGTGGCCATTCTTATAGCCGGGGCTGATAATAAAATTGATGAGAAAGAATTAAAAGAGGCTGTATCTTTATTTAAGTTAAAACAGATCAAGGCCAGGAACCTTTTGATCGATTACTACAAGGAGGTCGGGGAAACTTTTGAGGCCGATCTTAAGGAAGAAATAGCCTCCCTGTCTTCATCGGCGGAAAAAAGAAACCCTCAAATTGTAGACGAGTTAAGGCATTTAAACATCATCTTTCCAAAGCTTGACCGGACTTTTACCATTGAATTTTATGAAAGCATGAAGGAAATTGCGCAGAATGTTGCACATGCATCCGGCGGCCTCTTCGGGTATCTGACCGTCGGTTATGAAGAATCACGATACGTGGATCTTAATTTCATAAGAAACCCGGCATCCTATAGAAAACCTCAAAATAAAAAATAATTTTTTCGCGGAAAAATAATTATGCATTTCGGTAAAAGTTATGTAATACCGGTAAGATTTGTCTTATTGATGTGGGTTTTCTATTTCTTAAGCCTTCTTACACCTTTTAACTTTTATGCACTCGGAATTTATCCAAGAACTTTTCATGGACTGATTGGCATATTATTCGCCCCCTTGATTCATGGAAGCCTGCTTCATATCCTTTCCAATACCTTTCCCATGTTATTTCTTGGCATTATCTTATTCCTGTTTTATGATCTTATTGCCGAAAAGGTATTTTACCAGGGGTATTTATATACCAATATATTAGTCTGGATATTTGCCCGTCCTGCGTATCACATTGGTGCAAGCGGGTTAATTTATTGCATTGCATCTTTTCTTATCTTTTTCGGTTTTTTCAGAAATGACCTTAAATCAATTATTATTTCGCTTCTTATCATCCTGTTATACGGAGGCCTGGTATATGGAATTTTACCTGCACAACCGGGAGTATCCTGGGAATCTCATTTGATGGGAGGGGTGGTCGGCTTTATCCTCGCTTCGGCCCTGGCGAAGACCGGAATCGTCAGTAGTACTTGAGATATCATGGTAGGGAAGAAAGGAGGCGAATGTGAGTAACACCCCGATGGAAGCCAGGGAGAAAGACTAAACACTCATGGGACAACACTCAATATTCAATAAATTGGTCTCCCAATCTTTGAAAATTGTGCATTGATAGTAAAGTGTTTATATTCTTATTCTAATTACATTAGAAAAACCATACAATCAATCACAAAATTCCTTTCGTAGAGGGAAGTGCATTCCTGTCCGATTCATTGATTTTAACTGCCATTTTTATGGACTTGGCAAATGCCTTGAAAACGGATTCAATTTTATGATGTTCGTTATCTCCTTCTGACTTGATATTCAGGTTGCATTTGGCATTATCGGAAAACGATTTAAAAAAGTGGAAGAATAATTCTGTTGGGAAGTCGCCGACTTTATCCCTTTTGAATTCAACGTTCCATACCAGCCAGGGTCGGCCGCCAAAATCCACAGCGACCTGTGCCAGGGAATCATCCATCGGTAACAAGAAACCATACCGGTTAATACCCCGCTTATTTTCCAGGCATTTTTCAAAAGCCTGCCCAAGGGCGATGGCCGTATCTTCAACCGTATGATGTTCGTCCACCTTCAGGTCCCCTTTCACCTCAATAGACAGATCACATCCGCCGTGCCTGCCCACCTGTTCAAGCATATGATCGAAAAAGCCTACCCCGGTATTTATATTAGTAATGCCGGATCCATCGATATTTAATTCAACCGATATTTCCGTTTCCTTGGTTTTCCTCAATACAGAGGATTTTCTGGGGTTCCTGGTAAAATAACTTTCTATAACTCTCCAATCCGTTGTACTGAATTCTGCATAATCATTCTGTTGTTCGGAGAAGTAAATAGCCTTAGCACCGATTTTTTCAGCCAGTTGTACGTCGGTAATCCTGTCACCGATTACAAAGGAATCTTTAATATCATAATCTCCGTTCAAATACCCTAGCACCATCCCCGGCTGAGGTTTACGATCCGGTGAATTGTCTTCCGGAAAAGATTTATCAATATGGACTGCCTTAAACTCAATGCCTTCTCCCCGGAAAATTTCCATCATTTTATTATGAATAGGCCAGAAGGTATTTTCAGGAAATGTAGCCGTACCCAGTCCGTCCTGGTTAGTGACCATAACCAATTCAAAACCCGTATATTCAAGAATATTTTTTAAACTTGAAATCACGAATGGTTTGAATATAAATTTATCCCAACGATCAACCTGGAAATCATCAGCCGGGTCATCGATAAGAGTACCGTCACGGTCAAGAAACAGAATTTTTTTCATTTTAGAGGTGACTGAAATTTATACAAGGATTCCATTAAGGATTTATTTTCTCCGGGGGTTCCAATTGTAATCCTGAGCGAATTTCCGCATTGTTCAACGTTTGAACGATCTCTCACAATGATAAGTTTTTCAAGTAAATATCTGAATACCCGGGCAGAATCCTTAAATTTCACCAGTAAAAAATTGGCATCCGACGGAAATACCTTTTCTACCATTGTAAGCCGGTTCAGGCTTTTTTCAAGTTTATTCCGCTCGGAAATCACTTTTTTCACAAACTCGTCCTTCTTGTTTTTATTTAACAATGCTTTTTCAGCCAACTGTTGTGTCGCCTGGTTTACATTATAAGGAGGCTTGATCTTATTCAGATAATAAATAATTTTCTCGTTGGCATAGGCAGCCCCAAGTCTTAGTCCCGCCATTCCCCAGGCTTTACTGAAAGTTTGCATTACGATTAGATTGGGGTATTTTTTAAAATAATTAAGATAGGTAGAGGTTGTGAAATCCGAATATGCCTCATCAATCAGAATGATGCCTTTGAATTTATTGATAAGTTTTAAAACCGATCTGCGATCCAATGTATTGCCTGTCGGATTGTTAGGTGTACACAGGAAAAGTATTTTTGGATGTTTCGCATTAGCTGCCAGAATGTTTTTCACATCGGGCTGAAAGTTTCCTATTAAAGGGATTTTAATTACCTTGATCTCATTAATTTCTGCGCTTACTTCATACATTCCATAGGTAGGTGGGGTAACTATAATTTTGTCTTTACGAGGAATACAGAAAAGACGAATGATAAGGTCAATAATCTCATCGCTTCCATTGCCGAGAAATATATTCCGGGCCGGGATTTTTTTTTCAAGAGACAATAATTTTTTAACCCGATTTTGATAAGGGTCGGGGTAACGGTTAAAATTTTTGCCGGCAACCGAGCCGAAACTATTTTCATTGGCATCCAGGAAAATTCCACTACTCCCTTTATAATCATCCCTTGC
>CAYNCU010000098.1:0-15037 GCA_964395765.1 uncultured Roseivirgaceae bacterium
ATTTTGAGAAATTCCAGGTAAGCGAATCCTCCCGCATATCCATTTTATTATATACCTGAGGCATGGTAATTTTCATCTGGCAGCAGCTGTGGATCATACCTATTCCGGAAACGGCGCTGATCAGCCAATCGGCATTCAGCGATCGTGCGGTTAAGGGCCCGTAACTCATATATGCGTTATGCTGATCGTACCACTGGCCCTGTCCGCAGGGAGTGGCGCTGGGATCATCCCACATTCCGCAGGTGATTGAATTTCCGATAAATTCCATTTTATGATTTGTTGCCCCGGGAAAATCCGCCAGGTCCTTGCATTTAATTCCCGCTAATTCAATATACCCGTTTCCGGATTCCGTGTCTTTACAAATCAATAGCGTGTGGATTCCCTTTGCCAGGTTTTTAGCTGCGACGATTTCATTGGTTGCGGCAGCAAGCTTAATCCGTTGTAACAAGGTATCATCTACAACAATTTCAAGATAATTTTGTATGGAATTATTGATAGCCTCGCTGTTAATCAATATAGAGCAATCCTTTCCCTTAAAGGCGGTTTTTATATAAGCGCCCGATGACCAGACCCGGGGAGGTACGGGATTGGTAAAATCGAACCGGCCTATATATTGGATCCTTGCGTCGTCAGGTGGGAATACTTTTTGCCCTTTAATATTAAAAGAGAAAAAGGTAATTAAAATGACCGGACCTGACAGCCAATAAAAGAACTTATGAGGATTCATGGGCAATTTTACTTTTATTCAATTCAGCTAAACTATAAATGAAATTCTTATTTAAAAGGATTACGGTTTTATCTATCATCTTGTTAAATCATATAATAATTAGTTCAATTTGTGATTTTTAATATTTTATTTTTAAATTTAATGTTACAGAAACCTGATCATGTAACATTTAAACCATTATGGGTTATTCGATCTTCATAAGGCAGGATTTCATTTAAAATAAATTATGCTTTGATTATTCGTTAATTTAATGAAAACCAAAAAATTTATTTTTACTTCCCTGGCAATATTTTTATCGCTGATTCAACTAAAAGCACAAGAAACACCCGTAAAATCCTTTTCACTCAACCACGATATCATCAATTGCATAGCGATAAGTCCCGATGGCAAACTTGTAGCAACGGGTGGCGATGATAATTATGTTGAGATAAGCAATATTGACGATGGAAATATTATTTATAGCCTTCCACTTGAATCGAAAGCAATATATCTGGAATTCAGCAAGGACGGTGATTACCTTCTTTCGGTAACGAAAAGGGAAGTATACCGGCTGACTATATCAAATAAATTAAGTAAAAAAGTAGACTATTTTTCCTCCATAAAAAACGCACATTTCAGCCCGGAGGATAATAAAATTTTTGTTAATGCAACATTATCGATGTCTGGCCAGAAAGGGCTATATAGTTTTAATATTGAAAACAAACAATATACCCGTGTTGAGAATGAAACGAATATCCGTGATTTCAAAATCTATTATCCCGGTTGGTTAATATATGTAATGACAGATAACCGGATTCTTAAATACGATCTTACCTCTTATAAGTTATTAAATTCTTATTCTTCATTATCTTCTTTGTCTTCGTTTGATATTTCAAGTGATAATAAGTTCATTGCAGCTACAACCAATGAAGATCATATAATAATATTTGATACAAATGACGGTACAAAAAGTATTTCTTTAGAAACAGGTTCAGAACCCCTGACGGTGAAAATTGGCCCTGATAACAGTTATTTGGGAATTGCCAAGAAGAATATGCTGAAAATAAATAAACTGGACAATATTACTACGACGGATAATTCCAATCATACAGTAACAAAAAAGTTATTAAGTTTTCATGCCGACACAATTAATACAGGAGAAACGGATATTAATGATTTTATTTTTACACCGGATAATAAATATGTGTTGTTGGCTACCCGAACATCTAAATTGACAATTTGGAAAAATTCTATCAAGAATTTATCAACGACTGAAGTGCCGGTTAATGAAAAACCAACTGTATCGAAAACCGTTGCCGTAAATAATACTAAAACCGTACAAACTCCAAAAAATAATCAAAAAGAGATCACAAGTGCGGATGATCTGACCGATGATTTCATCTATAAAAATAATAAAGCGGATATTGATAGGGAGCTGGATCTTCGGCCGGCCCTGTTTGCTCCCAAGGGTGAATTCGAAAAAACTTCCGATTATGAAGCACGAATGAAGGAGGCAGCTAAATACCGGAGTTCCATCATTGATTTTTACAGGAAGAAATATCTGGCCCAGATAAAATTTCAAAAATACCTCGATAGCATGAATGTGGTGCGACAGGCTGATATGATAAAACAGAAAATTAAGGATTCATATATGTTAATTGCATTATCCATTCAGAAACTTGGGATGTATAATGCGGACCAGGAATATTTCCCGGTCATCATTAACGGGAATACAGATACCTTGAAGATGCCTATTGATGATGCAAAAAC
Source organism: uncultured Roseivirgaceae bacterium (assembly GCA_964395765.1). GTDB lineage: Bacteria > Bacteroidota > Bacteroidia > Cytophagales > Cyclobacteriaceae > DATDPY01. The sequence continues at coordinate 2,477 of CAYNCU010000098.1, forward strand.
CTTTAAACCGAATTATAAACAAGCAAGGGTGATTGCCCATCAGCAACTGGAAAGTGACGGCGTTACTCTCGATACGTTCAATATTTTTGTCGTTCACCCGATTTCAAATAAATATTATCCGGTTGGCAAGCAGGTTAAACCTCTTTATGTTGATGCATCGGAAATGAGTTTACCGGAAAGCAACCCGGAACCATCTTACAGGAATGTGACCGCTTCGAATGTAAATGACAATAGTAATTCAAATTCCGGAATCTACCTGGATCAGGAATTCATTGATGGCCTTAAAAAAAGGAAAAATTATGGATTATTTATAAGCGTGGATAATTATATCGATCCGCAAATTAATGATCTGGATGATCCCGATAATGATGCTAATAAACTTTTTGAAACACTCAACCAACATTATGGATTTGATACTCAGAATTCAATTGTTTTAAGAGATCCTACAAGAGTTCAAATTATCAACGCTTTTGATAAATTGACCCGTGAAGTTACCTCAAACGATCAATTATTAATATTTTATGCCGGCCATGGTTACTGGGATAAAACCTTGGAGCAAGGGTTCTGGTTGCCCACAGATGCAAGAAAGGATTCCAAGGCCGAGTGGATTTCGAACAGTACAATCCGTGATTATATCAGAGGAATTGGCTCCAAACATACCTTGTTAATTGCCGATGCATGCTTCAGCGGTGGAATTTTTAAATCAAGAGAATTATTCTCCACCCAGGCCAAGGCCGCTGCGGAATTATACAGGCTTCCAAGCCGGAAAGCCATAACCAGCGGAACCATGACGGCCGTACCTGATAAAAGTGTATTTATGCACTATATCATTAAACGATTAAATGAAAATACCAACCCATTACTGACAGGAAGTCAATTGTTCAGCAGTATTCGTGAAGCGGTGATTAATAACAGTACCCTTGGGCAGATACCTCAATTCGGGGAAATCCAGTCGGCGGGAGATGAAGGAGGCAATTTTATTTTTGTTGTAAGATAGCTTGATGAAAACTGATAGTAAAATTCTAAACATTTAAAAATCCCGTTATTATTTATAATGAATATTAAAGCTGCGAAATGACCTTTCTATAAGAATCATTACAACTTATATCTGTTGCATAAAAAATGCCGGGGAAACCGGCATTAAAATATTAATAAATATTCCTGAACGACTCTTCGAGGTTACCCGTTCAAGGCTTTTTTGCAATACTGAAGGCATTTCATCACTTCCTTCACCGCATCCGACCCCTGGTGAATGTCATATTCTAGCTCAACTGTTCCGGGAAAGGTGTATTTCTGATCGCGCATCAGTTGCAACAATGGGGTCAACGGCGTATCCCCCTGTCCCCAGGGCATATTTGCCTGTCCGTCTTCCTTGTTTTTGCGGTCCTTCAGGTGAATGCTTTTGATCCTTTCATGCTTTTCTTTCACAAATTCCAGGGGATGCTGGTTGCCAGCCGCAACAAAATGACCGAAATCCATATTGATTGCATTATAAGGAGACTGTTTCAGAGCGGTATCCCAAAGGGTGGGGGTTGACTGTAAATGTCCATGGTAAGCCATATATATTTTATGTTTGGCGGCAAATTCTCCGAGCTTTTTGGTCTGGGCGTCATCGCCCGGATGCTCGGTTGTACACTGATTGGCTCCTAATACTTTGGCAACATTAAAAGCATAATCTATTTCCGCATCCGTATTATTTTTCCCGAATGCATCCGGTTTCCAGGCATAAATTTTTACGCCTGCATCCTTGAACATTTTCCCGAGTTGCACGAACTTATCCATCGATACACTGGCCCTCCAATCCGCCACCGATTTATGGTAAGCATCCATCTTTTTGTGCATATCATCCAGTTGTTTCTTTTCGTCGTCCGTCAGTGTTTCCTTGTTATGGGCTTTTCTCATTAATGGATAGAAGGTTCTCATATCCACGGAGTTTACCGGCTTTCCGGCGTACTGTTCAGCCGGATCACCCATTAATTCACAGGCACTGATTCCGCTGTCGACAATATCTTTTAACATGGCCTCTGCACTTTGGTCGGGCATATCCCGGTAGGAATAGGTGATCACGCCGATCTGGACTCCCCTGATCATGGAATCCGGCATATCGGATTTCCTCAACAACGCGGGAGTTCCGAAAGCTGATTGCCTTCCCAGTGCAATTCCCGTTGCCAGCGTCAATGAACTTCCGATAAATTGCCTTCGTGATAGCTGGTTTTCGTTTCTACCACTTTTTTTCATATCAATATATTTTTATTAATTAAGTAAAATTGATTTCATGATAAACCTGTAAGGTAATAAATTCAGCGTAACAGCGGAATAATTTTTATAGAAATTACAGGATCAGTTTGAGACCTCTGAATTCATGACAGCGGAATTTTAAATGAATGGCATCCTGATAGGATGCATAACTTTGTTGCGAGGAGTAATAATTGCCGAACCCTCTGGGACACGTCGAAAAAAAATGAATGGTGTGAAAGTTTTAGTCCTCCTAAATATTGTTTTTCATGAAAGGCTTAAACCCTATTCAAAAATCACATAATTAGTTTTCATACCATAAAGGACATTGCAATTGAATTCGAATCCAAGCCTAGAAGATTAGAAAACTTCGGGTTTCACTTTGAATACTTCCTATTGATTAAAATATCATTCATTTATTTAACAGGTCCGATATCCTTCTCTTTGTTGCTTTGTTTTTTCGCCAGGCCCATTCCCAGCGCAGTCATTCCTGCCAGCCCACCCAATTCCATCGATTCAATTGCAGTACTTGGAACGATAACGATAGTAGAATTTGACTTCAAACCTTCATAAAGCATATTCATGGCCCGCAGGTGGAAGGCAGTAGGGTTGTCGGCATAGGTTTCGGCAGCTTCCCCGAATTTAGCGGCCACCTGTCTTTCGGAATCGCCGAGTATTACTCTCGCCTGGCGTTCCCTTTCGGCTTGTGCCTGCATGGACATCGCAGCTTCCAGGGCAGGAGGGATCAGAACATCCTTCACTTCTACGGAAATAACATTGATACCCCATGGCTCGGTGCGTTCATCGATGATCTTTTGCAGCTCGTTACTTATCTTGTCTCTGCCTTCCAGCATCTCGGAAAGCATGGTTTTTCCGATCACATCCCTGAGAGCGGTTTGTGATGCCCAGCTTATGGCGCTTTTAAATTCGGCAACATCGAGTGAAGCTTTTTTAGGGTCGACAACCTTCCAGAATAATACGGCGTCTACATTGACCGGAACAGTGTCCTTGGTCAAAGTCTTTTCAGCAGTAAATGAGGTGGTGATTACGCGTGTATCAATCCAGTAGGGAACGGTATCGATAATGGGAATAATGAAAAAAATCCCGGGGCCTTTGAGTGCCTGGAATTTGCCCAGTCGTAAGACAACGGCTTTCACCCATTGATCGGACACCTTGATGGAAGAAGATACAATCAGGGCAATTATAAATGTAATTATGCCTGTCTCAATGGCCTGGCTGTCAGCATCGACATGAAATAAACCATAGGATATTGCTCCGCCTATGCAAAGGATGACGAAGAATATAAAACCGGGGAAGGTATTATTGCTTTTCATGATTGAATAGTTACATAAAAAATGTTGAAAATAATGACTTAAAAAATCCTAATTGATTAGGAGAATTTACACAATATTATCCTATTAAACAAATACAGCCCGGGAGCAATGACTAAAGGTTTCTGTCACAACTATTTGAATTTATTACGCTCACTTTTACAGGATAAGTCCTATTTTTTCAAGGGTCTTAACAACGTTTGAAAACCGGCTAAAATCCAATGAAATGGCCGTACAAAGAGGCTTTTTGTATCAGAATCACAAGAAATTATTAAAATATTCCATGGACAATTTGTAAAAAAAATCATATATATTATAAAATTTCATAAAATTCATTTACATTGAATTAACAAACGACTAGAAATGAATTGATCAGCTCAAATTCAGCCGAAGTTAAAATCATGTTTTCAACCAAAATAAACCGGCAACATTTTTTGAATCGCAGATTTAAACTTATTCTAAGCACCTATTTTCCACCATTAAACCCATTAAACCATGAAACAGTACAATTCCCTTTTACTGGTTGTTATGTTCCTGGTACTTGCACAAGGAATGTTCTGGTCTTGTAATCCTTCTAAAAAGAAGGATAATTCAAAGACACAGAAAATTTTTGTAAGATATGCTGCAGACTCAGACCTTTTATATTTCAGGGATACAAGATACGGTTCTGATACCCTGGCCCATAATCATGTAAGGAAGGTGAAAGCAGGAATTACTATTATATGGCAACGGATTGGCAATGTTAAATTCGAATTCGATTCAGTCACGCCGAAAGACTCGGCCCGTAATCCTTTCGATAAAATTATACAAACCGGCAAAAAACTGGAAGTAACCCTTAAGCCCGCTTCGGATCTGGATACAGGGACCTATTATTATACTATATATATAATATATAATAGCGATACACTACCATTTGATCCAATATTGCAAATTCATCATTAATCGCCGGAGTCAGTGAACTACCTCCGGAAAGGAATTCTGATTTTAATTTTTCTTGCTGTCAGTCATTTTTTATTTCCGCAGAATCAAAAGAAAGCTGACAGCCTTATCTTGGTTTATAATAAAAATAGTACAACGGGAGAGGCCCGGTTAAAGTTGCTGGATGAAATTGCCGCCAATCTTACTATATATCAGGATAAAATAAAGTATTCAAATCTTCTCATAGCAGAAGCAAATAAATCCGGGAGCAATTTTTGGCTTTACCGGGGGTATATGGAATTAGGTTCAGGATACCGACTTGTCGGGGATTTGAGCCTGGCCATGGATTCTTATTTGAAGTGAATCGAAGCGGCAAAAAAAGCCAACTATCCTGTCGGAATCGGGGGTGGATATTCTTCCCTGGCGGATATTTATTCGCTGTATAACGACAGGATAAATGCTAAACGTTGTTTCAACCAGGCCATTTCAATTCTCTCAGGTACCACCGATTCTATTACGTATGGTGAGGTTATTTTAAATGCCGGAGAGGAATATCGCAGGTCGGATGACCTGGATTCGGCATTTATGTATTATGAAAGAGCGTGGAATATTTTCCGGAAATTGAATTATTCAATTGGTATTGCCTATGCCCAGGGCAACTGTGGCATAGTGCAAACAAGGTTAGGAAAATATGATATTGCTGAAAAAAATCTTAACGAAGCAATCTCCAGCCTGGAAGAACTGAAGGATTTCTACCCCATATGCGTTTACCTGACTAACCTGGCTGATATTTACAATAGCCGGGGAAATAGCCAGGTAGCATTAAAATACGCTCATCAAAGTCTTGACCTAGCCCGTCAATTTGGACTCAAAGAGGAAATAGGAGAGGCCGATCTGAAATTGTCACAGCTTTACGAAGAATTAGGAGATGAACGTAAATCACTCCAATACTATAAAGAGCATGTTATTTATCACGACAGTGTAAATAATATCAAATCGGTTCAGAAAATGGCTGATCTGCGAACCGAATATGAAGTTGCTCAGAAACAGGATCAGGTGAACCTGCTGAATCAGCAAAAAAGAAACCAGCGGATTGTCATTATTGCAACCATTATTTCTACCGTGCTGATTTTTCTTCTTGCCTTTGCTTTATACCGACGCTATAATTTGATCAGAAGAACCAATAAGATCATAGAGGAAGAGAAAGAACGCTCGGATCATCTTTTACTCAATATACTCCCTGAAGAAACCGCATTGGAATTGAAAAGAAACGGGGAAGTTCAGGCTAAAAAATTTGAATCCGTAACCGTGTTATTTTCAGATTTTGCCGATTTCACAAAAATTGCCGAAGAGGTGAGCCCGGAACTCCTGGTACGGAGTATTGATATTTATTTCCGCGAATTTGACCGGATCACTGCCCGGTACGGGCTTGAAAAAATCAAGACCATCGGGGATGCCTATATGTGTGCCGGCGGCATTCCGGTAAGGGACGAGAGCCAGGTAAAGAATGTGATATTGACAGCCCAAGATTTTGTCAAGGTGGTTCAAACCGGCCTCAGCGGACAAAACGATCTGATCCGTTTTAATATCAGAATTGGAGTGCATACAGGCCCGGTTGTAGCCGGAATAGTGGGGCTAAGAAAATGGCAGTATGATATCTGGGGCGACACGGTAAATATTGCTTCCCGTATGGAAACCATGTCTGAACCGGGCAGGATTAATATCTCGGAGACCACCTATGAGGAGATCAAAAACGATTTTCCCTGCGAGTACAGGGGCAACTTGGAAGTGAAACATCGCGGTTCTCTGAAAATGTATTTCATATTATGAGCAATAAACTACTTCGAAGCAGAGCTTCGGGGAACTAACCCCTTAGAGATTAGATACCGGAGTGATGTCATAAAATGATTCTGACCGGGAGGGAGCAGAATTATATTCGTTCCGAGCTGCATCTAAGGCCGTAGATTTTATGTTGTTCGTTAAAAATAGCTGTTCAGATTGAAAGATTTCACAAAAATTCTTTTACATTTAAAATTGTATTGTGCCTATAATGAGTTAATTACCACTCAATTGACCGACATTAAGATGCTTCAATCAGCCCGTTCCGGAAATCCGTTGCTGAATTTTCGAATACTCATGAATACACTTTCTATTGGGACTATAATCTATAAACTAAAACACTGATGCCATGAAACAATACTATTTGCTTATACCCGTTTTTGCCTTCCTGTTATTTACCCAGGACGTTTTTGTGAGGAACATTCCAGCCCATCGCAATGCGAAACAGAGAACTCAGAATATTTTTGTCGAGTACGATGCGGCTCATGATATTTTGAATTTTAGTGATTCGTTACATCCAAAATCGGTTCCTTCCGACAAATATTCAAAAGAAGCCCATTGGGGAGATATGATTATGTGGCATTGGAAAGGCGCACATAAAAATTTGAAATTTATATCCGCAACTCCCAAAGATGAAAAACAAGACCCTTTTGCTAAAACAATGGCTACCGGCGATATTCTGAAGATTAAGCTAAAACCTGACGGCGTACTTCCGGACGGTGATTACCCTTATGATATTTCAATAAGTATAAATGGGAAACCACATCCGCCCTTTGACCCAACTTTGCAGATCCATCGTTAATTGGGCGCTTTGATTAAATATTACGGGAGGGTTGCCTTAACTGCGGTCTTCCTCTTGCTAAGTTATCATTCATTTTCCCAGAACCAGAAGACAGCCGACAGTCTTATCCGGATTTATAATCAGGATAAATTAACAGGTGAGGCAAGGTTAAAGTTACTCGATGATATTGCCGCCGATCATCCTGTATATACGGAAAAGGTTAAATATGCCAACCTTCTGATAAAAGAGGCCAAAGAAGCCGGCAGTGATCTTTGGCTTCACAGAGGGTACCTGGAGCTTGGGCAGGGATACAGGTTACAGGGGGATTTAAGTTTAGCGCTGGGGGCTTTCTTAAAATGTATTGAAGCCGCAAAACGGGGCTATGATCAGGAAGGTATTGGGACAGGGGATGCCGCGATCGCAGATGTTTATTCTCTTTACGGCGATAACAAAAATGCAAAACATTATTATAATGAAGCAATATCCCTTCTTGCCGGAATTACCGATTCCATTACTTATGCATCCATCATCCTGAATACCGGGGAGGAATATTTTAGAGAGAACGATCTGGATTCAGCCTATATTTATTATGAAAGAGCCGGAAAAGTTTTCCGGAAGTTGAATTTTACCACCGGCATAGCTTATGCTCAGGGGAACTGTGGAATGGTTCAGACAAAATCAGGAAAATATGAACTGGCCGAAAAGAACCTTAACGAAGCGATTGCCGTGTTGGAAAAAAAGAAGGATTATTACCCGGTATGTGTTTATCTTACTTATTTGTCCGATATATTTCATGCAAAAGGTGATAATTATGCCGCTATGAAATATGCGCATCAGAGCCTTGACTTTGCCCGGCAATATGGATTAAAGGAACAAATCAGTGACGCCAATCTCAAGCTGTCACAACTGTACCAGGATTTTGGTGATACGCGAAAGTCACTTGAATACTATAAAGAACATATAAAATACAGGGACAGCGTGAACAATATCAAATCGGTTCAGAAAATGGCTGACCTGCGAACGGAATATGAAGTGTCACAGAAACAGGTTCAGGTCAACCTCCTCAATCAGCAAAAAAGAAGTCAACAAATCATAATTATTGCCACCGTCATTACAGCAGCTTTGATTTTTCTTCTCGCTTTCGGATTGTACAGAAGATATATTTTTATCAGGAAAACGAATTTGGTTATTGAGGAAGAGAAAAACCGCTCTGATAATTTATTACTGAATATCCTTCCCGAAGAAACGGCCCGGGAACTGAAACAACGCGGCGAAGTGCAGGCGAAAAAGTTTGAATCGGTAACCGTCTTATTTTCGGACTTTGCCGGATTTACAAAAATCGCCGAAAAAGTGAGCCCCGAACACCTGGTGAAGAGTATTGACATTTATTTCAGGGAGTTTGACCGGATTACTACAAAATACGGTTTGGAAAAAATAAAAACCATCGGGGATGCATATATGTGCGCTGGCGGCCTTCCGGGTAAAACTGTCACCCAGGCAAAGCATGTAATACTCGCCGCCAGAGAAATTACCGAAGTGGTTAAAAACAGGATCGGCGGCCGGGAAGACATTATCCGGTTTGATATAAGAATAGGGATACATACCGGCCCGGTGGTAGCTGGAATAGTAGGTTTAAGGAAATGGCAATATGATATCTGGGGAGATACGGTGAATATTGCCTCCCGCATGGAAACGATGTCGGAACCGGGAAGGATCAATATTTCAGAAACTACTTATGAGGAAACCAAAAACGAATTTCCCTGTGAATACAGGGGGGTCATGGATGTGAAAAACAGGGGTTCGTTGAAAATGTATTTTTTATCGTGAATCGTTATTAATTTAATCCGCTTTCGCGTTCCACCGTAACGGAACACAAAGGCAGACTAAAAATTAATATTTGATTATATTTAATGTACGATTCCGGATAAACATTGCCCGGATTTGAGAACATCGAAATAAGAAAAATTACATTTTTTGATTGAATTGAGGTTTTATATCAGGTACGTAAATTGATATAGAATGAACCTGAAGATTTACTATTTTTTAACATGATTCATAATTACCTCAAATTCGCCTGGCGGATCCTCCTCAGGAATAAAGTGTTTTCTTTTATTAATATCACCGGTCTGGCTTTCGGGATGGCCAGTTTTTTATTGATCGTACTGTATACCCAGTATGAGTATAACTATGACCGGTTTAATGTGAATAAGGACAGGATTTACCGGATCAACAGGTACCTTGACGGGAATAACGGGAGCAGGAGGGTTTCCACGGTTTCACCGTATACTGCCAATCTGATTCATGATAACATTATAGGCGTTGCATCGATAACGAGGTTTACCGGCACAGGCGGGGTGATTGAATATAACGGGAATAAACTCGGAAATAACTATGGTTACCTGGCCGACAGTACTGTATTTAATGTATTTTCTTTTAAAATAAAATCCGGGGCTGGCCCTAATATTTTATCCGGTCCCAATAAAGTAGTATTATCGGAAAACACGGCGGAAGGTCTCTTCGGTACTTCCGATCCGATCGGCAAGGAAATTACCCTGATATCAAGTGATTCCAAAATTCCCCTCATTGTCACGGCGGTCATGGATAATATTCCCCCCAATTCGCATATTCAATTTGATTACCTGGTTTCCTATTCTACTTATTCCCAGTTGGGTAATAATGATTCGTACATAAATAATTGGTATGATGCCGTTACCTATGTTATGCTTGATAAAGGGGTAGAACCCGGTAACGTACAGGCTTCTCTGAATAATCTGGTCAAAGATTATATCCCGCTTGAAAATTTTAAGGAATATAAACTTGTTCTGGAACCTTTAACAGAGATTTATTTCCACCCCATGAGTGACGGATTCGGTCAAAGAGGCTCGATCCTGGCCACCCATATGTTTCTCATGCTCGGATTATTCATTATATTCATTGCCTCTCTGAATTTTATTAATTTATCTACGGCCCGATCTATAAAAAGAGCCCACGAGGTGGGATTGAAAAAAGTCCTGGGCGCTTCACGAGTTCACCTGGTAGGGCAATTCCTCGGCGAATCAATGGTCATCAGTTTTGTAGCCATGGTTTTAGCAGTTCTTTTAATCGATCTTTTTATCCCGGTCCTCAACGACTTCTCTAATGTATTATATACCATTCACATTAACCTTGACCTGGTGTACAACCGGCAGTTTGATTTCATGCTTATCCTCACTTTTTTAACGGTGGGATTTCTTTCCGGATTGTATCCGGCATTTATTCTTTCGGGGTTTAAACCCATCCACGCTTTTAAGCAGGCTCGTGGTAAATCCTCGCTGGGATTCCGAAAGGCCCTGGTAGTTTTCCAGTATTCCTTTTCGGTTATTTTAATATTTCTCAGTATCGGATTATACAGGCTTTTCTCACACTTGAGGACACAGGACCTGGGTTTTGATAAAAATAACCTGGTAGCCGTTACCATTGACCAGAATAAAAGCCGTGATAAAATTGCCTTGCTAAAAAACCAGATCTCAAATCTTAAGGAGGTGGAAAACGTAACCGCAACTTCTAAGGTCCCCACCTCCATGCGTAACCAGGATTTCCTTGAATTGCTTGACCCCCAAACCAATGAGAAGGCCAATATCGCTTTGATCTATATAGATAAAGATTACGTTCAAACGATGGGCCTAAAACTCATGGAAAAATACGGGTCATTGAATTTCGGGCCCGACGACAGGCAAACCAGGTGTTATGTCAGTCAATCTTTTATGGCCAAATATGGAAACAAATATTCCGTGGGAGACCATATTATCTGCCAGGCCTGGAATGCATCCGTAAAAAACAATGAAAGTAAGACATACCTGATTTCGGGAGTGTTGAACGACTTTAAATATCATGGTTTACTGGAAAGGGGACCGGTTATTTTCGTTATCAACGAACAGATGGCAAATTACCTGCTCGTACGGCTGGCACCGGGTAATCATGGCCCCGCGCTTTCTTCTATACAGGGAATTATCAACAACATCAACCCTGACCAATTCTTTGAATATGCTTTTATTGACGATGAGATCAACCTATTCACCAGCATTTTCAATCCCTTCGCCGATCTGATGTTTTACGGAACTATATTCGCTATTTTTATCGCCTCCATGGGGCTCTTTGCCCTGGCTTTGTTTACCACCCAGCAAAGAATAAAAGAGATCGGGATCCGGAAAATACTGGGTTCGTCCGAGTTAGGGCTTTCCACCTTATTATCCGCACAGTTTATCAAACTCGTTCTGATCGGGTTCATAATCTCAGGGCCGGTCACTTACTGGGGGTTGCGGTTTTTACTTAATCATTTTCCGGATAAAGTAGGATTTCCATTGACGATGTTTATCGGAGTAGGTATTGCCGTTCTGTTAATTTCCGTGTTGACCGTTGCCGGCCAGTCATGGAAGGTGGCAACGATGAACCCGGTGGAGACGCTGAGGGAAGAATAATTTATTGACGATTTAGCTAGCGAATACCAAATTAATAATTTTCATCTTTTTTTTGCTAAGATTGAATGGGTCATTCTTGTTCGATAAAAAAAATTTGAATCCATGTGCAAGTTTATGAATCTTTCAAAACTTTTTTTTTAATGTTTCCTTTTCCCAATAAGGAAGGTTTTAATTGTTCCATAGTAATTCTATGAAATTTCGCTTTATCTGATTTGTCTTGAACAATTCTGCATCGGCTGTTTGAAATCAATTCCTTGGCTTTAAAATTTGATAATCGTTTATAACACCCGGTCCCGCATGCTATGTCCAAGCCTTTTGAGGTATACAGATTGAAAATTTTTTCAATCACAATGTTAAATAATTTTATATCCTCATTTTTCTTTGCTTTTATTGCACTCCATATTAAAAAGTCGGATTCTTCAATCAATATCCATCCATTGGGTTTTAAAGAACGATAGAGTGTATCTAATATTTCTTTGTACCTTTTATTATGAAATAAAACGTGACGTGAATGAATAAAATCATACCTGTTATTTTTTAATTCAATATCTTCAATATTTTTCTCAACGATTAATAATTGACTTTTTGAATACCTACGCAAAAACCGTGTGTCAATGTCTACGGCATGAACAAGTCCCTTTTGCCCGACAATATTACAAAGATGATTGTCAACCGAACCTTTTCCTGCACCCAGTTCCAGACAAACGCTGCCTTTTTTTAATTTTAGTTTTGAGATTAATTCGAAGGTGTAGGGGTCTTCTATTCTTTCAAGGTACTCCAGTCTTTTCGCGGTGTATTTTAAGTTATTTTTATACAAATAATTGTTCTGACGAATAATTTCTGAATGTGAGTAAGACTTCATCTCCGTTACTTTCCGATACAGAACTTCGAAAAAATATTCTTCAGCAGGTCGTCATTTGTAATTTCGCCGGTAATTCATTTCAATGCATGAACAGAATTAATTACTCCTGAAGGTTCATTTTTCGCAATAGAGTTATAA
>CAYNCU010000099.1:0-2290 GCA_964395765.1 uncultured Roseivirgaceae bacterium
CGGAAAGCATTAATTTCATTTTACTGGAAACTGAAAATTCGCGAGACCCCAAATTATATCAGGCATCTGATCTCAGGGAAGTTATAACTCTCTTATCTTTTAATAACCAGGCTCTTTTCCCCGACTGTCCGGGTTGCATTTAAAACAAAGCCCCTGTTAATAATTCATTAAATAACAGGAATAAATTACCTTTAAAGATTAAAAGTATGCCATGTCGGTTAAAATAGCCTTTTTTGATACCAAACCCTACGACCGCGAAATTTTCAGCCAGGTAAATGAACAATATAATTTTCATTTGAAATATTTCAAAGTTCATCTATCGCCTGAAAGTGTCGTAATGGCAGAAGGTTATGATACGGTTTGCGCCTTTGTCAATGATGATATTAACAGTGGAATCATCGACAAGCTTAATCAATACGGCATCCGAATGATTGCGCTCCGAAGCGCAGGATATAATAATGTAGACTTAACGGCCGCCTATGAAAAACTACATATTATGCGGGTCCCTGCCTATTCCCCCCATGCCATTGCAGAACATACCATTGCACTGATACTTACGCTGAACCGGAAAATTCACCGGGCCTTCAACCGTACGCGGGAAGCTAATTTCGCCCTGCAGGGCCTCATGGGTTTTGATTTACACAGAAAAACGGCAGGCGTGATAGGAACCGGAAGAATCGGCAGAATATTAATTCAGATCCTTCGGGGGTTTGGAATGAGGGTGCTCGCCAATGATCGTTTCCCTGATAAAAGTTTTGAAAATAAATCAGGTTGCCGATATGTCAGCCTCAGTGAATTGTTTTCTCATTCCGATATTATTTCACTTAACTGTCCGCTTACGCCTGAAACGGAATATCTCATCAATGAAAAATCTATCGCTGAAATGAAAACCGGTGTAATGATCATTAATACCGGAAGAGGAAAACTGATCAAAACCAATGAACTGATCCAAGGATTAAAATCAGGCAAGATCGGGTCGGCCGGACTTGATGTTTACGAAGAAGAAAGTGAATACTTTTTTGAAGACCTTTCCGGGGAAATCCTGACCGACGATGTACTCGCCCGGTTGCTTACCTTTAACAATGTGATCATCACATCCCACCAGGGATTTTTCACCCGGGAAGCTTTAAACGGAATTGCAGAAACAACGCTGGGAAACATCAAAGATTATTTTGATAATAAGCCTCTGGTAAATGAAATTTGCTATCGTTGTTCGGTGGATAAGGAAAATTGTGTTAAAGAAAGTGAAGGCAGGTGTTTTTGACCTGAAATAATTATTTCTTATTTTCTAAATCACTTTTTACCAATACCGATAAATCCCAGGGCATACTTTATTATATCATTTATTTCTTCCGAAATTTTAAGCCGGTATATGGTTACAAGGAACAAGGAGAACAATACGACACATCTTACGATAATATCGAGCCATGGATTGGAAAGGCGGGGAATGATGAAATTTATCAAATAGAGAGCGATAAATATACCGAGCACTACCAGGGTTAATTTTGAAAATGGTTGTATTTTCATTTTAATCCACAAATAAAGGAGTAACATGAAATTATAGGAGGATAAGGCGATCAGGGAGGCAAATGCAGCTCCGACGATACCATACTTCGGAATCAGCAGGTAATTGGTATAAATGGTTGCTGCAGTCAGATAGAGTACAAAAATTAAAAGAGAAGCGTAGTGTTTGGAATTGGAAATAATCAGTCCATTAACGCCTGTTAGAAGATCAATAAGCTTGCTGAACCCCAGGAATAGGATCACAAATTTTCCGGTCCTGTAAATCGCGCCATTGGGCATGATTGAAAAGATTGAATCGATGTTAATCCAGAGCATAAGAAAAATAACGCCTCCGACCAGGAATTGGATAAGGGAGCTTTTAGAATAAATTTCACCTATTGCATTCCGGTTGTCCTCATGAAAGGATTTTGCGATATACGGGCCGGCCAATTGCTGAAAAGATCTTGACGGGATTTCTATGATAACAATAATATAAAAAGCAATAGAATAGATTCCCGTATTCGTCAGGTTGATGTAACCGCTGATCATAATTACATCTATCTTGTTGACAATATTGCTTCCGATTCCCATCAATAAAACAAGAAGAATATAAGAGATCAAAGCCTTCAGCATAAACTTGTCCATCAGGTCAAATTCAGGATTCAGCTTAATTTTGGTAATCCTTGAGAGATAGAACAGGTTCAGGAGCGTAGCAATGGCATAAATGATTACGATCCCCCATAGGAACTGGCTAAGATTCAGAACTTTTAAATAGTAGAGTACTATG
>CAYNCU010000099.1:2300-15034 GCA_964395765.1 uncultured Roseivirgaceae bacterium
CATGGATTTCAGGCCCACCTCCCTGATGATCTTGGGAACAACGATTCTCAGGAGACATGAAGAATATGTTTCAAGGATTACTAGATAGATCATGAAAAAGGTAAGGGGAAGAATGAGATTGAGGTAATTTTTAACGACCGCTGAATTTTGAATAAAAAATGATATTATGATTCCTCGCAATAGGAAGAACAATAGGCTGAAGAATACAAAACCGATAAAAGGAATCACCAGGGAGAGGAACATGATCTGGTTTTCCTTATTTTTAAATTTAGGGTAGTACCTGATAATACCGGAGGTCATTCCCAACTGGGCAATAAAAGCCAGATACATTCCCATATCCACAAGGACGCGGTTCAGTCCGACTATTTCGGGCGGAAGACAATAGGGCGTTACAAACACTACATTGAAATACCCGATGACAGCCCCGATATAGGATGCAATGGATGCCTTAGCGCTTTGTCTTATAAATATTCCCATTGAACGTACGGGCTTAAACCGGTAACTCTCCTAACTGTTTTATAATCGAAAACTGAATCTTTATTCTGATCGGTAAATTTAAATGAAAAAGATTGTATCACCCTTTGAATTACCGGCTTATAACAATTTATTACCGGAAGCAAGAGCCTTCCCTGTCTTACCGGCAATTATCATAAAACTGATAAACATTTTCCGGAAATCATGTTACTTCGGCATCTTCCGGGAAGATTTAAATACTATTTATGCTTATTTTTGGCTGTGTTTAATAAATATTTAAAATGAAAATTGCATTAATAACAGGTTCTGCTGGCTTAATTGGCAGTGAATCTGTCGATTTTTTTTCCAAATCCTTCGACCTGATTCTGGGCATTGACAATGACATGCGATCCTATTTTTTCGGTGAAAATGCCTCGACACGCTGGAACCGTAACCGAATAGAATCAGCCTATCCCAACTATAAACACTTCAATATTGATATACGCGATTATGATCCGTTACAGAAGGTATTCAGCGAGTATAATCTTGAGATCAGCCTTATCATTCATACTGCCGCTCAACCCAGCCATGACTGGGCGGCCAAAGAACCCAGGACCGACTTTGGCGTGAACGCGATTGGGACGCTTAATCTTCTTGAACTGACTAAAAAATATTGCCCGGATGCGGTCTTTATTTTTACCTCCACCAACAAGGTATACGGTGATACACCCAATGATCTTCCCCTGGAGGAAAAGGAAACAAGATGGGAAATCAGCGAGACGCATCCGTACTTTAAAAATGGTATTGATGAATCTATGAGCATCGACCAGACGAAACATTCCGTATTCGGAGCGTCAAAAGTTGCTGCCGATATCATGGTGCAGGAATACGGAAAATATTTCGGGATGAAGACAGGTGTATTCCGGGGTGGCTGCCTTACCGGCCCCAATCATTCGGGTACCCAGTTGCATGGTTTCCTGGCCTACCTGATGAAATGTGCGGTTACCGGAGAGCATTATACTATTTACGGGTACAAGGGCAAACAGGTAAGGGACAATATTCACGCTTATGATTTAGTGAACATGTTCCGCCATTACTACGACAACCCCAGGCAGGGGGAAGTTTATAATGCCGGCGGGGGAAGGCATTCCAACTGCTCAATGAAGGAGGCCATCATTTTATGCGAAAAGATATCCGGCAGGAAAATTAATTCTGATTACACGGAAACCAACCGGATCGGCGACCATATTTGGTGGATCAGCGATGTTTCTAAATTCAAAAAACACTATCCTGACTGGGATTGGAAATATGACCTGAACGACATTCTGGTTCAGATTCATTCCGGCTTGGTTGAAAGGTATCGGGCTTAATTCCATGAAAATCCTTACCTGTTTTTTTAAATACATTTTACTGATGCTCTTTTATATTATAAAAAAAAGCAAGGATTCAATAACATATATTTTTGAGGTGGTTTTAAAAAAGGAATTGACAAATTACCTCGAGACGAAATATTATCGAGGTTTTATTCACATAGAAAAAGTTATTGCCGTCGCACAAAAACTCAAATCTCCGGGTGAAATTATTGTTGATATCGGGGGCTCAACAGGCCATACAGCTATCCTATTCAGTAAAGCCTTTCACAACGTATCTATTTATGTATTTGAGCCGGTTAATGAAAGCTTCAGGAAATTACAGGAAACTGTTAATTCGATAAAAAATATTATGCCGATAAATACTGCCGTTGGAAATTTTAGGGGGGAAACAAAAATCAATATCAATGATAGGATCTCATCCTCCTCACTGCTTGACCTGAACCCGGCGCTTTCAGGAAAAACAAATGAAATCAATTTTAAAACTGAACGATCCGAATCAGTTAAAGTAAATTTACTTGACGAACTCATTCCAACAGATAAAAATGTTTTGATCGCAAAAATCGATGTTCAGGGATATGAAATGGAAGTTTTAAAAGGTGGGAAAAATACGCTGAAACGCACAAAATTAATCGTTATAGAAGTATCTAACCATACAGGTTACCTTCATTCGACACGTTATTATGAAATTGATGAATTTCTCCGTGATCTCAACTTTACATTATTTGATATATTTCCTTCCATTCACGAAAGAGGAAAATTGATTGAATGGGATGTTATTTATAAAAGGACAAGCTATCAATGAAAATCGGAATCATAGAAATAATGCCGGCCGGGCATTATACGCTAGTGAACTCGGTGGCACAGATTTATTCGTCAGATATACATAATAAAGTAACAATAATAACAACGGCAACCGGCAAGAATATTTTGTTACCATTAGTTTCAGGTCAATCCAATATTACTATCAAGGAAATATCGCGACCAGCTTTACCGGAATTACAATCAATTCTTGAAAAATTAAAGTTTGATCGGATTTATATAACCACTCTTTCAAAGTATTTCCAAATTTTTTATGCCATTAAATTTCAAGGTCAGCTGAATATATTTATTCACAATATTGATTTTTGGTTTAATTTTAATTTAAAACGGAATATATATGCGTTTCTGAAATCAGCAGAAAACCCTAAACAAATCCCTTTTCACTTTAAGCATAATTTTATTTACCCTATATGGCGTAAAAAAATATCACGTTTATTTTTAGAAAATCATATTAAGCTTGTTGTTCTTAACCAAACCTTAAAGAACGAATTATCCAGTTATTATCCGGCTAAAAATATTGAGGTGATTCCTTTTTCGATATTCGATATCAACCTAGCAAAAAAATTATCAATAAACGGTATGATAAGGATTTGCCTGCCAGGTCTGGTTTCAGCGCAACGAAGGGATTATTACTCTTTTTTCAACTTAGTCAGGTATAATCTCGATTTCTTCAGGGATAATATTGAAATAGATTTATTAGGGGGAATTTCAAAATACGAAAACGGTTTTGAAATAATCGATGAAGCCAAACAACTGATCGAAATGGGTATAAAAATTTATTATTATAATAAATCAACGGTGCCAGTCGCTGAATTTGATATTGAATTATCAAAGGCCCACATTGTATTAGCCAATTTTAAAGTTAATTTATCAAAATTCAGGTCTTACGGTAAGACCAAAGACAGTGGCGCAATTTTCACCTGTATCCATGCTGCAAAACCCGGCCTTTTTCCTTCAAGTTATCCTGTTCAGGGGGATATGAAGTCTTCAATCCTAACCTTTGATTCCTATGAAGATCTTGTTATTTTATTAAAAGATCTTATAAGCAACAGGAATAAAATAGAAATACTCACTGATCATGCGCTTGAAAATTCAAAAAAATATAATCCTTTGGTAATCTTAAATAATCTGCTAAATGTAAATTGATCATCAATAGCTGCATAATAAATTCTTCCAATTGTTCTATTCAATGCCTGATCCCAAAATTTCCATCATTACCGTTTCCTATAACGCAGAACCCTATATTGAGAGAACCATTAAAAGTGTAATTCAGCAGACTTACCGGCCTGTTGAGTACCTTGTTATTGATGGCAATTCAAAGGATGGAACATCGGATATAATCCGGAAATATGAATCATCGATTGACTACTGGGTAAGCGAACCCGATAAGAGCCATTTTGATGCTATGAACAAAGGAATCGAAAAATGTAACGGCGATTATATTCTGATCCTTAATTCGGGTGATAAGCTGAAAGATGAGAATTCTCTGACCCATATTATGAAAGGTAGTAACCAGGCCGACTTCATTTATGGTCGTGCGGAATATATCGATGAATACGGCAACACTAGACCCTGGCATAAAAAAACACCTTCAGCCCGGGAACTTTCCAGGAAGAGTTTTATGAATGGAATGGTTATTTGCCATCAGTGCATGATCGTAAAAAAATCATTGGCGCCTCGATTCCGGCTGAGTCCCTGGAAAGTCTCCAACGATATTGAGTGGGCCATCCGGGTGATGGATAATATTAAAACCATTCATTTTTGGGATGGAACATTTTGTCAATATCTTGAAGGAGGTATTTCCAATAAACAAAAATGGAAGGCCGTCAGGGAAAGATTTGACATCTCAGTATTTCATTTTGGATTATTTCCAACTATTTTAGAACAGTTCAAAATTATTTTACAACTTATTAAAAGAAAATTTCTATGAAAACCGCAATTGTAGCCGGCGCAGGAGGTTTTATTGGCGGGCATCTGGTGAAATATTTAAAAAATCAAGGTTATTACGTGAAAGGAGTCGATTTGAAATATCCTGAATTTTCCAAAACGGCCGCCGATGATTTCATCATCGGGGATTTACGGGATCCTGTAATGGTAGCCTCGGTGGTAGACAAAGCGTATGATGAAATTTACCAGTTGGCAGCAGACATGGGTGGCGCCGGATATATATTTACCGGGGACAATGATGCAGACGTAATGTATAATTCCTCGATTATCAATTTGAATATGCTTCACCGGTCCGTTCAGGCCGGTGTTAAAAAGATCTTTTATTCATCCTCCGCTTGTATCTATCCCGAGTTTAACCAGACGGATCCTGATAATCCGAACTGCGAAGAAAGTTCCGCTTACCCGGCTCAACCTGACAGCGAATATGGCTGGGAAAAACTTTTTAGTGAAAGGCTTTACTTTTCATTCATGAGAAATCATGGTATCCAGGTAAGAGTGGCCCGCTTTCATAATATTTTCGGGCCGGAAGGTACTTATGACGGAGGCCGGGAAAAAGCACCGGCGGCAATATGCAGGAAGGTGGCTGCCGCCGAAAACGGAAGTTCTATTGAAATCTGGGGCGATGGGAAACAAACGCGATCATTTCTTTATATTGATGATTGTCTTCAGGGAGTTGCCCGGTTGATGAAATCCGATTTCACTGGTCCGGTTAATATCGGCTCGGAAGAAATGGTGACCATAAACCAACTGGCGGAATATTGTATTGAAATCTCCGGTAAAAAAATTAATATCGAACATATTAAGGGCCCGCTGGGAGTCAGAGGAAGAAATTCGGATAATAAACTGATCAAATCGAAATTAAACTGGGTGCCGGAAGGCCGATTAAAAGACGGTTTGGTTAAAACCTATCATTGGATCGATCAACAACTGAGAATCAGTAATAAACCGGAACATGCATCCGCCAAACATTGATCCTGGCACAACAATCACTAAATCACCAAATCAATAAATCAATAAATAATTCTACCGGCTCATCAGAAATGCTTTAATAAAATCATCGATATCCCCGGCCAGCACATTTTGCACATCGGAACGTTCATGGCCTGTCCGGTTATCCTTGACCAGTTTATAGGGATGCAACACATAATTTCTTATCTGTGACCCGAAATCGATTTTCATTTTTTTGCTTTCCTGTTCAGCTTTTTGCGCAGTTCTTTTATCAAGCTCAATTTGGTAAAGCCTGGATTTCAGCATTTGTAGGGCTTTTTCCTTATTCTGAAGTTGTGACCTCTCCTGCTGGCACTCAACAACAATCCCGGAAGGTGCGTGACGGAGACGTACTGCCGTCTCTACCTTGTTTACATTCTGACCGCCCTTACCACCTGAGCGAAATGTTTCCCAGGTGACATCGGCCAGATTGATCTCAATATTGATGGAATCATCAATAATCGGATAAACAAACACCGAGGCGAAGGATGTATGCCTCCGGGCATTGGCATCAAACGGGGAAATACGAACCAGCCGATGCACCCCGATTTCAGATTTCAGGTAACCGAAAGCAAATTCGCCGTCAAACTCAAGTGATACCGATTTGATCCCGGCTGTTTCGCCAGGCAGGTAATATAATTCACGTACATTATAATCATGTTTCTCACCCCACATGATATACATTCGCATTAACATCTCGGCCCAATCCTGGGATTCAGTTCCACCGGCACCGGGATTTATTTCAAGGATGGCCCCCAACTGGTCCTCATCCCGGCTGAGCATCTTCTTGAATTCCAGTTCTTCAACGGCGGCTATGGTTTTAAGATATTCCTGTTCTATTTCTTCATCACTAACTACTTCATTCTGATAAAATTCGAACAGGGTCTCAAGATCATTATATACCGAATTGACTTTATCAAAATGTTGCGTCCAGGCCTTTTTCGATTTTATTCCTTTTAATAACCTTTCGGCCTCCTTGGGATTATCCCAGAATTCCGGCTTTACGGTGAGAGATTCTTCTTCCTGGATATTTTTAAGTTTATTGTCATAGTCAAAGATACCCCCTCAAGGCCTTCACTCTTGCCTTTAAATCTTTCAGTTGCTCAGCAGTCATAGAGTTAAACGTTTTATTTATTTGCAAATATAAAAATGAAATTGTCTCCACGGGTATGTTCTTCCTTTCTCTTCCTGGAGTTTTATTTTTTCCATTTTTAAATTATAATTCCAGCCGGTAAATTTTTAGTCGTTCATTATTTGAAACCTATTCTTCCACGAAGCGCGGAATTTATGGTATTTCGTTGGAGTAAGCAGCAGACCAGCCGTTATCAAAGCCCCTGAAATTATATACATACCCTTATCCGCATGATAGGAGAATCCCCGAATAATTGAATAATTGAGATAATCGGCTCCGATCAATGCAACTCCTGCCAGGATAAGCTTAATTCCATTCGACGGGTTGACTAATCCCCCCTTTCTTTCTATCCTGACAAACTTCAGTTCGCCGGGTTTGACACTGTACGAATCAAAAACAATAGTGGAGTCAGTGAAACCAATAATTTTATCATGCCGCACTAGGTGCTCGCCTTTCATACAGAATTGAATAGGGTCTCCTTCATAATAGGTAACATCGTGTTTAAATCCGGGCTTATTAATAAGCAGGTATCTTTCCTGTGCCGATAAGATACTATAATTAAAGAATAAACATAAAATAAAAAAGGAAGCCCTGACGGCCATTTTACCAAAGAATTAACCGGAAACTGATTAACCAATATTAAATCCGGAGTAACCAATGATGGGTATCCTCCAGGCGGCCACGCTTATAATTTTCCATATACTCAAAAATTTTCCTGGAAAAAGATCTTTTTTCTTCCCCGGGCAACGGGTAGTCAATTCCCTTATAATTGATAAGTTCAATCGGGGCTATCGTCGCGGCTGTGCCGGTTCCGAAAGCTTCATTTAAAGTTCCTTTTGCGGCGGCTTCAATAACTTCTTCAATTTCAATTTTTCTTTCTTCCACCTTCATGCCCCAGTCTTTAGCGACGGTAAGAACTGTGTCCCTGGTAATTCCTTTCAATATGGTATCCCCGGTTTCAGGGGTTAGAATTACATTGTCGATCACGAACATGAGGTTCATCGTCCCTGCTTCCTCAATGTACTTATGGTCACGGCCATCCGTCCAAATCAACTGATGGTATCCCTGTTCCTGCGCTTTCCTGGCGGGATAAAGGGATCCCGAATAATTACCAGCGGCTTTGGCAAATCCGGTGCCGCCCTTAAAGGCCCTCGCATATTCCATTTCAACCTTAACTTTTACAGGCGTGCTGTAATAAGCGCCAACCGGCAGGGTCATGATCAGAAATTTATAATTATCAGAGGGCTTAATACCTATATATTCATCCGTTGCAAATAATAAGGGCCTGATATATAAAGACATTTTATCGCTGGGCGGAACCCATTCTCTGTCAAGATTGAGCAGCTCCTTAATTCCCCCGATAAACATATCTTCAGGGATTTCAGGCATGCACATCCGGCGGGCAGATATGTTCATTCTTTTGAAATTATCCCAGGGCCTGAAAACGAGTATTTCTCCCGATTCGGATTTATAAGCTTTTAATCCTTCAAAAATTGACTGACCGTAATGCAGGCAACTACACCCCGGCATTAATTTAAGATGATCATAGGGAATGATAGAAATATTTTTCCATTCCCTACCTTCAAAATCCGCCATAACCATATGATCGGAATATACTTTCCCAAAAGGGATCTGGCTGAAATCAACCTCATGAATCCGGGTTTGCTCTACCCTTCTGACTTTAATTGGCTGTGTCGCTAACATTTTGAAAAGCTTACTAGAATACCTTCAAAAGTAGCGCTTATCCCTGCTAATTGCAATAATTTTAACCTATGCAGATTCCCAGATTTTTTCTTCATACCCTCCATCATGAGCAAGTTTCCTGGCCAACATGAAAAGAAAATCAGAAAGTCGGTTCATATAAATAATTACAGCGGAAGGAACTTCTTCTTCCCGGGTAATAGCTACAATCCGCCGTTCGGCCCTGCGGCACACGCAACGGGCTATGTGGCACTGGGCTGCCGCCGTATTTCCACCCGGGAGTATAAACGATTTCAACTTTGGTAATACTTTATCGTAGGCATCGATCCGGGCTTCCAGGTACCTGGTTTCGCTGTTCCTCAGGGCCGGAATCCTTATTTTGACTTTACCTGATACAGCGGATAAAATGGCGCCGATCGTAAGCAGGCATCCCTGGATCCGAAAAATTACGGGAAGATATGGAATTGACTCATCCAAGGAGGCTAAGAGTCCAAGCTGAGAATTCAGTTCATCAACCGTTCCGTACGCTTCAATTCTAATGTTGGATTTTAATACTTTCGACCGGCCTAATAAACCGGTAAACCCCTGGTCCCCTTTTTTGGTGTATATTTTCATGATAAAAATATTAATTATTCGATCTTATTATAGTATGCCATTGAAACGACCAATAATCAAAATCATAGGGTCAAATGTGTGGTAGAATTTTATCGCCCCTGACGTACAACCTAAAGGATAAAGAATTTACAAACTTTGAGGGAAATAAAAACTGTCGTGAGTAATTATCTCTTTAATCTGATAACATCATGATGGCATTACCGCCCAGTGCCTAATGCTTTCATTGGGATTATCGGATTCAACCAGGCCATCCCGTAACCTTACGATACGATGCGCACAATGGGCTATATCATCTTCATGCGTAACCATGATGATGGTGTTTCCCATATTATGCAATTCCTGGAAAAGGTCCATGATGTCATGAGATGTTTTGGAATCAAGGTTTCCTGTCGGTTCATCGGCAAGAATAATACTCGGGTTATTGACGAGGGCCCTGGCGATTGCCACTCTTTGGCGTTGACCCCCGGATAACTCGTTCGGTTTATGTCCTGACCTGCCTCCCAATCCTACGCTTTCAAGAATTTTCTGTGCGCGGTCTTCCCTTTCCGATTTCCCGATCCCGGCATAGATCAGCGGCAAAGCTACATTTTCAAGTGATGAAGCCCTGGGAAGCAGGTTAAAGGTCTGAAAAACGAATCCAATTTCCTTGTTGCGGATTTCAGCCAGTTCATTTTCCGTCATGTCACTTACATCTTTTTCATTTAGAATATAAGAGCCTGAACTGGGGCTGTCGAGGCAACCGATTATATTCATGAGCGTGGATTTCCCGGATCCGGACGGGCCCATAAAGGCAACATACTCACCCCGGTTTATTTCTATGGTAATGGATTGAAGGGCATGTATGGATTCACTGCCCATCCTGTAGGTTTTTGAAATCTCGTGGGTGCTTATAATTAGGCTCATTGGATTAAAAACGACAATTTCTAAAAATGAAATAGATATTACTGTATAACAATATATAAAATAATGGAAAAAATGACATTCATAATAAATAAATTATATAAACGGGATAAATATTTGATTAAAGGGATAATTTTCATCCCTGTTTCTTCATTGGCTCCATCCTTCGGATATCTTCTTAGTTTCCGCGATTTTTTTGTCCATTTGGGCTTTAAATTGGCTATAATCTGTTTTTGAAAGGGTACTTTTTAAAAAGGATATATTTCCACCGGCATATTCCGGCACATTCAACTCCAAACACTGTAGAATAAATTTCTCATTCAGTTCAATCGAATATCGGTTAATTTCCAGGGCATTTAATAATACCCTGTAAGCGGAATTAGGATCCTTTTTGTAATTATTGTAATAATCAGAAACCTGCTCAATTCCCTGATCAAAATACGGGTCCCAGGTTAATATCCGGGTAAACCGGGAAACGTTAGCAGAATCGTTTTTGAGTATTGCCAGTTTATAATCCCGTAAAAGATAATACAGGTAACCGGGGCTGTTAGTAGGGCCGTAGGTATAAGCGATACTATCCGGCATAGTTTCTTTACTCGTCTCATGTATTGACAATAATATCTCTATTTTATTCTTCAGCATGCTTAAATTTTCATCCGTTGGTTTTTTTTCTTCAAGAGAATCCAGCAGGTTTTGAGCTTGTTCATATTTATCCTGATTAATCCAACGGAGTGATTGTTCCAACCTTAGCCGGTCCCGGATCCCGGTATTATGAATACGGTGAAGAAAATCATTCAGGGAATATTTTTGCGAGGCTTCCGGTACATAGAAATAATAATTATAAATCATATCATCATCTGGTTCTCCCGATAAACTCGTCATTCCCGTTAATTCAAGATATTTATTCGCCAGGAGCTTCACTTCATTATTCTTTGATGTGGAGAGAGATTTAAAAACCGAAGCAGCACTATCGCTTCTATGAAGGTTCAGAAGGGCAATGCCATAATAGAGTTTTGCGGAAGGATCGCTTATTTCACGGTATTCGCCAAATTCATTTAAGGCCTGCCTTGAATCCCCGGAAGCAAGGAATAATTCGCCCAATATTTGCCTGAAATTTAAATCGGGCATAGATACGTCTGACAGATTTCGCAGGATTTCAATTGCTTTTCCAACCTGGTGATTATTGTATAATCCCAGCGCATAAATCAATGATAAATCGACAGCATACTTGGGGTTGGATGTCTTTCTGGAAAGGCTATCAATTTTTGTAAAAAAAGCCGTATCCGCTGAATTGAGCTTGTTCAACCCATAATTATAAAAATAGGCAAACTGCCGCGAAGAATTAATGGCATCCGGCAGGGGTTCTTTTACATGAAGGGTTATGGATTCATTGTTATCGTTGGCCAGGGCGGTCATATTGGCTAATCCGGCTTCCGATTCAGGGATGCCGAGCTCATTTTTTACCGAATCATACGGAATCCCTACATCCGCCCTGGCGACCATCCCGTAGGAATTGGAAAGGATAACCTGTGAATGCGGTTCAATTTTTCGTGCGTGACTGAAAAAATAAAAAGCGGAATCCATGATATTCGTTTTACTATAGAAAAAACCGATGTTGTTATTGATCTGGGCAGAGCCCGGAAAATGAGAGTAGCCTTCCTTGAGTTTGAATAAACCCTCAAAAAACTGGTTATTCCCTAATAACCGGTTACTGATGTTAATGTAGGCATAAGGGGATGGGTTTCTTAAATTCGCATCCTCAAGATAGTTGATTTCCTGAACCTTATTATTTTCCAATCTCGCAATTGAAGCCATTGCATAATTGGAACGATGATTACGATAATCATAGTTGCCTCCTTTCTCATAATAAACTTTAGCCAGAGAAGTTTCCTTATTATGCCAGAATAAATCTCCTATTAAATTATAGTACCCGGCCTTCCCCTGGTTAAGTGAACTGAATCCGGCACGATAAATTAACAATACGACCGTGAGCAACCCGCTTAATCGAAAAACAAAAAAGGGAAGGGCCCTGCTGTCATAGACCAGAGATACAACGTTAAATCCCTTCGCCATCATAGCTCCGAAGTTGGCCACCAGGTACATAAAAAACATAATGCCGAATCCGATTTGCCCATAGATGATGGCGTCGTTAAATATTTCCGCGATGGGATCGTTTCCGACAGAAAGAATAAATCCATAAGTTGAAAATGTCAATGCTCCGAAACCCAGGAATAACAAAGCTGCATTGGGCCTGAATGGCAATATTTCCCGATAAAGATTTTCCCTTCTCCTCAACCACCAGAAGCCGATCAATGCGCTTATGAAAAACACGATAACAGGGCTTAAATAAATAAGTTTCCAGTGAAAGATCCCGTTATCGTGGAGGTAGGTTATAAATACATAAAATAAATAGATAAGGGTCATCAGCGTAAAATGTAAAAGGCTGCGCGATGATCCGGATCGTGCGGACCCGGAAGATATATACAGGATTCCGAATATAATTTCATGCGAAATTGTAAGAATGAAAATTACCGAAACCACTAAAGGAGCTCCTATTCCATAACTTACCAGGTAATAAAATGGATGTTGAACACCTGCATAGAAATAGATAATAACACCGGTAACTATGGTTGCAATACAAAATACGGCAAAGCGGTAAAACAATGTCAGGTTGGGTTTAAATTCCCTGAATATGTATCCTATGGAAAGAAAAATACTGAATATCAAAATACTGGTGGCCCTATTGGAATTATTGAATAATAATATATGGTCCGGCTGAAATAATACGACAAAGGCAATAAAGGCCC
>CAYNCU010000100.1:0-12765 GCA_964395765.1 uncultured Roseivirgaceae bacterium
AAATCAGAAAACATAACCCAGGTTTATTCCAAACCGCGGGGAAAAGGAAATTTTACCCTGGTGAAGATCACTAAAAACTTTGTCGTAGTTAATATTTCCGCTATATTTTTTTTCGAACTGACGATACCCGATACCCATGCCTGCAAAGATATCCAAAGTAATTCCATTTTGTTTTTTCTCCCTTACCATCCATTGGCTGAAGAGTTGCATCCAGCGGTTCCCGATGATCAGGGAATATTCATACCGGTATTCGTTGGCGGAAATCTTGGAAGTTCTCACGGCAGGTAATTCGGTGCTGTCAAGAGCATTGAAAGAATGTTCGAGGTAGGTATAGCGTAGCTCATTGGCGATATAAAACATACCGAAGCCTTTGTCACGATTATAAAGTTTCTGGCGGAAGGCCACATCGAATCCTCGTTGGTACAACGTATTGAGATCGACAGAATTATGACTTCCGAAAAACGGGCTTCTTATAATTGAAAACTGCAGTTCGTGACCCAGCCGTTCCTGGCAATAATATTCAATGGAAAGAGGAAGTTTCCCGATGACAGTTCCGACCGGGTTGGTAGCCAGAATAAAACCGCGGTATTCATTAATTACCGCTGTGAAATGGCGGTTTTTCTTGTTATTATAATAATATTCAGGTTTTATATAATCATGGGCCGTGGTATCTTCTGCCGGTTTCTGATCGAGGACCTTGAAAACCGGTTTATCATTTTCATAGACCGGGTGATAATAACCGGTAAGCGTACCGTCCGGGGCGAATAATTTCCAGTCACCCACATTTTTGCTATCCTTGATGGTGCCTTTCATTTTAACAATTCCCGTCGGATAGTACCCCGTATATTCCCCCTCTCCGTGGACAAAATTGCATACGCCTTCCAGCGTGCCGTCTTCATAATAATAAACCCATTTCCCTTCATTTTTATCGTCAACCACATTTCCGGTCACCTTTAAATGACCATTGGGATAATATTCCTTGTAGGTTCCCGAGCCGGATTCAAAGGTGCCATCTCCCAGGAATTTTCCGTCAGGGTTGTACAATTTCCAGTAGCCGTCTTTCTTGCCGTCCTTTTCTTCTCCCTCGGAACTTATATTTCCATTGTCATAGTAATAAGTCCATTTACCTTCTTTGATGCCCTGGTCGTAGTTGCCTTCCGATGTTTTAATTCCATTCTTGTCGTACAGGATCCAGTGGCCTTGTTTCAGGCCGCCGGAGTAAGGACCTTCCGCCTGAACTTTGCCATTTTCATAATAATAGGTCCATAATGAATCGCTTTTACCCTCTAACTGATACCCTTTCATTTTTACGTTGCCGGAAGTATAGAATTCTTTGTACAAACCCAACTTCCCGTTATAAAATGCCTGGGCTTTCAGCGTGCCGTCTTCGTAATAGTAATTCCAGATTCCCGATTTTTCACCGGCTTTGAAAGGCCCTTCACTTTTGATCAGTCCGCTTTCATAATAAAATTTCCAGGCACCTTCGCGGACCCCCTTTTTCAAATCACCCTGCATGCTGATCTCCCCGTTTTCAAAATAATATTTCCAAAGCCCCGTGGAAAACCCGGCTTTCATATTACCCCTCATTTTAATGTTTCCGTTTTCATAAAAGTAAGTCCAGCTTCCATCCGGCTTATTGTTAATGTAAAAACCCCGGATCTTGGTTTTCCCGTCAAGGTAGAAAGATTGATAACCTCCTTCCAATATTCTTGACTGAAGGTCTTTGACATTATACATTTCCTTTAACAGGGAATGCCCTTCATCGTAATAGGTTTTGATCACTGCGCCCTGTTTAATCACCGTGCCCTGTGAAAAACCGGACAATGGCAATAAAACCGCAAGCAGGCATAAAAACCAACCTTGAAGGTTATGTAAAAAGTGGACCTGGCATTTAATTTCATTTTCCATTTTACCGGAAAGGGCTAGTTAAAAATCGGCACCGGTATTCAACTCAAGCGATATGAATTTCCGCCGGGAAGATCTTCCTATGGTTGTAGCAAAGTATGGCATTCAATCAAACAAGGTGCTTCATACTTTAACTGTAAATACTACCTTATGGTATACAAAATTCGCACAATTCAAATACTTTAGCAACCGGGATCTTTGGCTCCGGATGTAAGATCCAGGGCCGAATTTGCATAAATTATGAATTTGAATAATTTTATTTGGATATTCCGAATACTTGAATACTTTTGTTATGATCATGAAAATAAACGGCAACATATGGCATTGGTGGTGGCATTCCAGGAATAATATCCGGGAACTGTAGACAGCAAAGCCATATTCTTGCCTTAAAGAAGCTCGCTGAATACAGTGGGCTTTTTTTTTGTTCGTTAAACATTAAAATGTATGGAATTTAAAAAAATAAAACTGAAATCGGCTTTCTCCAAGCTGATTGCCGATGTGGTAACACCGGTAAGCATTTACCTGAAGCTGCGCGATAAATTTGCCAATACCATATTGTTGGAAAGCTCCGATTATCATGCTGCCGACAACAGTTTTTCCTTTCTGTGCTGCAATCCAATTGCTCGTTTTTCGCTGGTTCCGGGAAAGGTGATCATGGATTTTCCCGACGGCAACAGCAGGCTTATTGAATTGAAAAATAACAGGGAGGTCATCGGCTTGCTGGAAGATTTCGTTAATGCCTTCGAGCCAGCGCAATATGATTTTAATTTCATGACCAACGGTTTGTTCGGGTATATCACCTACGATGCCGTGCAATATTTTGAAGATATCGATCTGGCCTCAGCCCACAAACCGGGATATGATGTCCCCCTCATGCAATACACGGTATTCAGGAATGTAATCGTCATCAATCATTTTAAAAGCGAGTTATATCTTTTTGACCACCAGTGGGAAGGAGATAAAAGCCCGACGAATATACAGGAGCTGACCAATCTGATCGAAAGCCTGAATTTCCCGAACTATAAATTCAGCCGGACAGGAAAAGAAACCTCCAATTTCAATGATAAGGATTTTCTCGAGGTGATCCGGAAGGGAAGGGAACATTGTCACCTGGGCGATGTTTTCCAGATCGTTCCTTCCCGTCGTTTCCAGACCACTTTCCAGGGCGATGATTTCAGTGTGTACCGGGCCCTGAGGGCGATCAACCCTTCCCCTTATCTTTTCTATTTTGACTATGGCAACTTCAGGATCTTCGGTTCATCACCGGAAGCGCAGATTGTAATTAAAAACAGGAAGGCCAGCATATTCCCGATCGCGGGAACTTTCCGCAGAACGGGGAACGACAACTATGATGCCGAACTGGCAAAAAAACTGGCTGACGACCCTAAGGAAGATTCCGAGCATGTTATGCTGGTTGACCTGGCCAGGAACGACCTGAGCCGAAACGGTACGGATGTGGAAGTCGAAAAATTCAAGGAGATCCAGTACTACTCTCATGTCATTCACCTTGTGTCGAAAGTTTCCGGCATGCTCACCCAGGGAACTTCCACGGTGCAGATGGTCGCGAACACATTTCCGGCGGGAACTTTATCGGGAGCGCCCAAGCATATGGCCATGCAATTAATCAATCGGTACGAAGTCACTAAAAGGGGATGTTACGGCGGGGCCATTGGATTCATGGGATTCAATGGTGACTTCAATCATGCCATCATGATCCGGTCTTTCTTCAGCCAGCAAAATACCTTGTATTACCAGGCCGGTGCCGGGGTGGTGGCAAAATCGGAACCCGAGAAAGAATTACAGGAAGTAAATAATAAACTGGAGGCGCTTCGCAAGGCGATGGACGAAGCAGAGACCATTAAAAACTGAAATGGTAATATATGAAAATACTGGTCTTCGATAATTACGATTCATTTACTTACAACCTCGTTCACATTATCCGTGAGCTGGGGCATAACGGTAATATGGAGATTTTCAGGAACAACAAAATCGGCCTGGAGGAGGTGAAGAAATATGATAAGATCCTGTTATCGCCAGGACCCGGTTTACCGGCGGATGCCGGCATCATGGAAACGCTGATTAAGACCTATGCACAAAATAAAAGCATACTCGGCATTTGCCTCGGCCACCAGGGGATTGCGGAAGTATTCGGCGCGCGATTGTATAACCTTCCCTACGTCCTGCATGGCGTTACGAAGACCGCCTGCCTCGATAGGGCAAAGGATCCGATTTTCCGCGACATACCGGATCGGGTACGGGTATGCCGCTATCATAGCTGGGCAGTAGCTTCCGATTCCATACCGTCCGAACTGGAAGTCACGGCCGTGGATGAGGACGAAGTGGTCATGGGACTCCGTCATAAAAAATTTGATGTCAGGGGCCTGCAGTTTCACCCGGAGGCCTACCTTACCGAACATGGAATAAAAATGATCGATAATTGGTTGAAAAGTTAACCTTGATATTATGAAAGAAATTCTGAACGACCTGTTTGAATACCGGTCGCTTGATAAAAATCAGGCCAAGGAAATATTAAAAAAGCTTACCCAGGGAGAGTACAATAACAGCCAGGTGGCTTCCTTTCTGACGGTCTTCCTGATGAGGAGTATTACCGTGGATGAACTGGAGGGATTCCGGGAGGCCATGCTGGAATTATGCGTTCCTGCGAAGATCAGTGAATTCGATCCCATCGATCTTTGCGGTACCGGGGGAGACGGTAAGGATACCTTTAATATTTCCACACTCGCCGCCTTCATCGTTGCGGGCGCCGGTGTTAAGGTGGCCAAGCACGGAAATAACAGCGTATCTTCAGTTTGCGGATCTTCCAATGTACTGGCGTATTACGGGTGCAAGTTCTCCAATGATTCCTCCATTCTGAAAAAGAGCATTGAAAATTCAGGGCTGGCTTACCTGCATGCGCCGATGTTTCACCCGGCGATGAAAAATGTCGGCCCGATCCGCAAGGAGCTGGGAGTAAAAACATTTTTTAATATGCTGGGTCCTATGGTGAACCCCGCTTTCGTAAAAAAACAACTGGTCGGTGTTTTCAGCCTTGACCTGGCCCGGCTTTACGGCTACCTGTACCAGCGTTCCGGAAGTGATTTCATTATCCTGCATTCCCTGGACGGTTACGATGAAATCTCCCTGACCGGTGCATTCAAAATGATCAGTAATGAAGGGGAAATGATTATCAACCCGAAGGAACTCGGATTTGAAAAGGTGGATAGTGAAAGCCTAAGAGGAGGAACCAACGTGGAAGAGTCCTCACGGATGTTCCTTGATATCCTGGAGAATAAAGGCAGCCTTGCCCGGCATGACGTAGCCATTGCCAATGCCGGAATGGCTATTCATTGCGCGGATAAAAAACAATCCCTCAGCGACGCACTGGCGTCGGCCCGCGAATCCCTGGAATCGGGAAAGGCCTTGTCCGCGTTTAAAAAATTTATCGAACTGAACAAAGACTGAAATGAATATCCTCGAAGAAATTGTTGCCCATAAGATTATGGAAACGGAAGAAAGGAAAAGCCTTTACCCGGTGAAACTCCTTGAAAAGAGTATTCACTTCGGCGCGCCGGCCGTTTCGCTGAAAAAATATCTTTTAAGGCCCGATAAATCCGGCATCATTGCGGAGATCAAAAGAAAGTCCCCTTCGAAGGGGATGATCAATAAATATGTATCGGTGGAAAGGACTTCCACCGGTTATATGATGGCGGGCGCTTCAGCCTTATCCATCCTTACCGATGAAAAATACTTCGGCGGTTCCAGCCAGGACCTGCTGACCGCCAGGAAATTTAATTTCTGTCCCATCCTGCGTAAAGATTTTATCGTTGATGAATACCAGGTCATAGAAACCAAATCCATCGGGGCCGATGCCATCCTCCTGATTGCGGCAGTATTATCGCCAGAACAACTGAAAAAACTCGCCAATTTAGCGCGTTCACTTAACCTGGAAGTTTTGCTCGAGGTACATAACAAGGATGAAATTAAAAATCATGTGCGCGGAACGGATGATATCATCGGAATCAATAACCGTGATCTGAAAACTTTTAATGTCAATTATAATACCTCCATTGAACTCGGATCCTTATTACCGGAAAATATTATAAAAATAACGGAAAGCGGGATCAGTGATCCTTCTACGATAATAAAATTAAAGGCTCATGGTTTCAAAGGTTTCCTGATCGGGGAATATTTTATGTCGCACAGCAGGCCGGAGAAAACCTGCGATGACTTCATCCGGAACCTGAAACGTATGGAGTTACAAACCGTGTAATGAGAGACCTGAAACTAAAAATATGCGGATTACGGGATACCGAAAATGTCCGGGAGGTGATCGGGGTGAGCCCCGATTATACCGGCTTTATTTTTTATTCCGGTTCCCCCCGGTATGCAGGAGAGAAGCTGAGTGATGAATTACTTCAACTCGTCCCGGATTCCATAAAAAAAGTGGGAGTGTTCGTGGATGAGCCGCTGGAATCTGTTTTCCATATTGCCGGTATGAACCGTCTGGATATGATCCAATTGCATGGGAATGAAAATGCTGAATATTGCAAAGACATTAAGCAACAAGGTTATGACATTATCAAATCGATCATGATCGGCGACGGATTTAAATATCGAAACATGGAACAATATATTGGCGTCATTGATTTTTTCCTTTTCGATACCAAGGGAATGTTATACGGTGGGAGCGGAATGGCTTTCGACTGGCAGGTGCTGAACGATTATCCATTCCGAACGCCTTTTTTCCTGAGCGGCGGCCTGAGCCTGGAAAATATAGAGCAGGTATTAAATATTCAGTCCCCGCACCTGGCTGCCGTAGATGTGAACAGCAGGTTCGAGATTTCGCCGGGAATCAAAGATGTAAATAAGCTAATTGCACTGAAGGAAAAATTAAAACAAATGAAATCAAGTTCGTATGATTACTGATAATACCCAATACCAGGTAAACGAAGACGGTTATTACGGGAGCTTTGGCGGTGCTTATATTCCGGAAATGCTGTACCCTAATATCGAAGAGCTCCGGGAAAACTATCTTTCGATCATCGGTACCAGGGAATTCCAGGATGAATTTTACGGTTTGCTTAGGGAATATGCCGGACGGCCCACACCGTTATATTACGCTTCCCGTTTATCGGGAAAATATAGCACACGGATTTTCCTGAAAAGGGAGGACCTGTGCCATACCGGCGCCCATAAGGTCAACAATACTATCGGGCAGATCATCCTCGCTAAAAAGCTTGGCAAGCAGAAGATCATTGCTGAAACCGGAGCCGGGCAACATGGAGTGGCCACTGCCACGGTTTGCGCCCTCATGGGCATGGAATGCCTTGTATTCATGGGGACCACGGATATTGAAAGGCAGCGGCCCAATGTGGAACGCATGAGAATTCTCGGCGCCGAGGTACGGGCAGCCGAAAGCGGGAATAAAACCTTAAAAGACGCCACCAATGAAGCCTTGAGGTATTGGATCAACCATCCTTCGGATACTCATTATATCATCGGTTCCGTCGTGGGCCCGCATCCCTACCCGGATATGGTGGCACGATTTCAATCGGTGATCAGCGAGGAAATAAAGGTTCAGTTAAAAGAGAAAACCGGAAGTGAAAACCCGGATTGTGTAATTGCCTGCCTGGGTGGGGGGAGCAATGCCGCCGGCGCCTACTATCACTTTCTCGATAATCCCAATGTCCGGCTGGTGAGTGTGGAGGCGGCCGGAAAGGGTATCGATTCCGGGGAATCTGCCGCTACTACGGCGCTTGGGAAAACGGGAATCCTTCACGGCAGTAAAACGCTGCTGATGCAGACATCCGACGGGCAGGTCGTGGAGCCGTATTCCATTTCCGCGGGTCTTGATTACCCGGGCGTAGGCCCCCTGCATTCCCACCTGTTTGAAACCGGCAGGGCTGAATTCCTTTCGGCAACGGATGAGGAAGCTATGAAAGCCGGTTTATTATTGAGTCGGCTGGAAGGAATAATCCCGGCCATTGAATCGGCACATGCCCTGGCGGGCCTGGAGAAAATAACTTTTAATAAAAACGATGTCGTTATTGTCAACTTATCGGGCCGGGGAGATAAGGATCTTGAAACCTATATTCGCTGGGGCGGATATTAAAAATAGCGTATGACATCAAGGTACCAGGGCACCAAGCAGTCACTATGTTTAGAATTTTAAAATATATCTGATCCGTTATATGATTAATAAAATAGAAAATATTTTTTCAGGAAACGGGCAACCTAAACTGTCCGTGTATTTCACCGCGGGTTTCCCCGGACTTAACGACCTGGGCCTGATCATGAATTCCCTGCAGGAAGGCGGCGCCGACCTTGTGGAAGTGGGCCTGCCGTTTTCCGACCCCATTGCCGACGGGCCTACCATTCAGGCAAGCAATAAAGTGGCTCTGCAAAACGGTATCAGCCTGAAACTGATTCTTGAACAATTGGCAAAAGTAAAAAACGAAATCAGCATTCCCGTGATCCTGATGGGATACCTGAACCCGATCTACCAGTATGGCATTGAAAAGTTCTGCGAAGATTCTGCTTCCGCAGGGGCCAGCGGGATGATCATCCCCGATCTTCCCATGAAGGAATATCTTGAAAGCTATAAGGGTATATTTGAAAGGAACAACCTGTTGAATATATTTCTCATATCTCCCCAGACTTCCGGTGAAAGGGTAAGGCTGATCGACCGTAATTCACGCGGCTTTATCTATATGGTATCCGCCGCCAGCACCACGGGTGCGAAAAAGGAAATTTCAGGCGAGCAGGTACAATATTTTGAAAGGATCAATAAAATGAACCTGAAAAATCCAAGGCTGATCGGCTTCGGTATTTCCGACCATGCGACATTTCAGACCGCATGCCTCTACGCCGGCGGTGCCATCATAGGAAGCGCCTTCATTAAATTGCTGGGTGAATCGAAAAACCTTAAAGAGGATATTATTAATTATATTCATACGGTAAAAGGAAATTAAATGATCATACAGCTAAATAAAAATATCAGTCCCGGGGAGAAAACAGCTATTATCGACAAGCTGAAAAAGCTGAAGTATAAATCCAACGAGGTGAAAACCCAGTACGGGGAATACCTGATCGGAATCGGTAAAAATGATTTTGATATACGGGATGTCGGCTTCATGCCGGGCATTGCCGATATCTTCCGGGTTTCGGAAAATCATAAACTGGTTTCTTCCCGCTGGAAAGTGCAGCGCACGGTGATCGACCTTGGAGACGGAGTCAGCGTAGGTGAGGGAAATTTTTCAGTCATGGCAGGCCCCTGTTCCATCGAAGGGGAAGATAACATTAAAAAGACCATACAGCACCTCCGGGAAAACAAGGTCAGGATCATGCGCGGAGGGGTATATAAACCGAGAAGTTCGCCGTATTCATTCCGCGGACATGGGCTTGATATGCTGAAGATCTGGTATGAATTGGCGCACCGGGAAGGAATTAAAATAATTACCGAAGTCATGCAGGTATCACAGATTGAACCCATGTATGATTTTGTGGATATTTACCAGGTGGGGGCAAGGAATACCCAGAATTTCAATTTGCTGGATGAACTGGGCAAGGTCGATAAACCCGTGATGATAAAAAGAGGAATTTCAGGAACCATAGACGAATTACTTTATTCCGCGGAATATGTATTTTCCGGGGGGAATGAAAGGATCATTCTTTGTGAAAGGGGGATCCGGACCTATGAAAATGCGGCCCGGAATACACTGGACCTTAATGCCGTGCCCATCCTGCTTGAAAAAACCCACCTGCCGGTAATTGTAGATCCTTCCCATGGCATGGGGATCCGTGAATATATCGAGCCCATGGCTATGGCTGCCGTCATGGCAGGGGCCGATGGTGTCATCTACGAGACCCACGAGGTTCCTGAAGAGGCGCTTTCCGACGGACAGCAGACCCTTGACTTCCGGGAATCGGCAAGGCTTATTAAAAGAATGAGAATGGCGTACGACCTGCGGAATAAAATGTCGTAAAAAACAGAATGAAGATTTCCATCATAAAATATAATGCCGGCAACATTCTGTCTGTCATCAATGCCATGCGCAGGCTTGGGATAGAACCTGTTCTGACCGATGACCCTGAGACATTAAATAAT
This sequence comes from uncultured Roseivirgaceae bacterium, assembly GCA_964395765.1. Taxonomy (GTDB): domain Bacteria; phylum Bacteroidota; class Bacteroidia; order Cytophagales; family Cyclobacteriaceae; genus DATDPY01. The sequence continues at coordinate 10,013 of CAYNCU010000100.1, forward strand.
TCCGATAAGGTTATTTTCCCCGGCGTCGGGGAAGCCAGTACGGCCATGAATTACCTGAGACAAAGGGATCTTGATAAGGTCATTACAGGCCTGAAGCAACCTTTCCTGGGAATATGCCTTGGACTCCAGCTCATGTGCCGTTATTCGGATGAAAATGATACAAATTGCCTGGGAATCTTTGATCTCAAGGTCAGGAAATTTCCTCCCGGTGATAAGGTCCCGCATATCGGCTGGAACAGGATCAATCACGCGGAGAATCCCTTGTTCCGGGGTACAGGAGAAAATACATTTCTCTATTTCGTACACAGCTATTATGCAGAAAAGGGGGAAGGTACCATTGCCACCACCGAATACATTGTCCCGTTCAGTGCTGCACTTCATAAAAATAATTTTTATGCCATTCAGGCGCATCCTGAAAAAAGCGGAAAAGACGGAGAGAGGATCCTGAAAAATTTTATTGAACTTTGAACATGGAAATTATACCGGCCATCGATATCATGAACGGGAAATGCGTGAGGCTGACCAAAGGGGATTATACCACACAAAAAATTTATCATGACGACCCTGTCGCTACCGCTGTTGCATTCGAGGATAAGGGGATGAAAAGGCTGCACCTGGTTGACCTGGAGGGTGCAAAAGCAGGAAAAGTGATGAACCTTGAGGTACTTATGAGGATAGCCGCCCGGACACAATTAAAAATTGATTTCGGGGGCGGCGTCCGTTCCGATGAAGATATAGACCATGTATTTTCTGTCGGCGCTTCCATGGTAACGGCAGGAAGTATTGTAGTCAGGGACCGTATGCTCTTTGAAAAATGGATGAAAAAATATGGAGGCGAAAAAATAATTCTTGGCGCCGATAGTAAAGAGCGAAAGGTTGCCGTATCAGGCTGGGAGGAAAAAACGGAAATATCAATCGACCGTTTCATCGGAGAATTGAAAGGATCGGGTATACATTACGTGATCTGTACCGACATCGGTAGGGACGGTATGCTGGCGGGACCTGCTGTTGATCTTTACAGGGAATTGACCGCCGGCTTTCCGGACATTAAGTTCATTGCCAGCGGAGGGGTTTCCGGAATAAAAGATCTGGAAGACCTCGCGAAGGCAGGTCTTTGGGGAGCGATCATAGGAAAAGCTATTTACGAAAATAAAATAAGTCTTGATGACCTGAAAACATTTATGGGCTGATGCTGACCAAGAGAATAATTCCCTGCCTGGATGTAATGAACGGAAGGACCGTGAAAGGGGTGAATTTTGTCAATTTAAAAGATGCGGGAAACGCCGTGGAACTGGGAGCCCTGTATGCCGAACAGGGAGCGGATGAGCTGGTATTCCTGGATATTACCGCCACGGTTGAAAAAAGAAAGACATTAATTGAACTGGTGAAAAATATTTCGGTTGAGATTAATATTCCATTTACGGTCGGAGGGGGGATCGGTTCCTTGCAGGACGTATCGGAATTGCTGAAAGTTGGGGCCGACAAGATATCCGTGAATACTTCTGCAGTAATGAATCCCAATCTTGTTAACGACCTGGCCAAAGAATTCGGAAGCCAATGCGTGGTAGTCGCCGTGGATACCCGGCGTTGTTCAGAAGGGGATATTGTTCACATCCACGGTGGCAGGACGCCGACAGAAAAAAAAACTTCCGAATGGGTCCATGAGATGGAAGACAGGGGGGCAGGGGAGATACTCCTGACCAGTATGGACCATGACGGCACGAAGAACGGCTTCGCCGTAGAATTGACGGCCGGCATTTCCGGAAGCCTTTCCATACCGGTTATTGCTTCCGGGGGAGGCGGCACCCTGGAGCATTTTTATACTGTTTTTACGGAAGGGAAAGCGGATGCCGCCCTGGCGGCCAGTATCTTCCATTATAAGGAGATCGGGATCATGGATCTTAAAAAATATTTATCGGAACATAATATTCCGATGAGAATGTAAAATATTTATCCAATGGCAATGAATTTTGAAAAATCAGGCGGGTTGGTTCCTGCCATCATCCAGGATTACGAAACGGGAAAAGTATTAATGCTGGGATTTATGAATCCTGAGGCTTACGAAAAAACCAAAAAAGAAGAAATTGTTACCTTTTACAGCCGTAGCCGAAAGGCCTTGTGGACCAAAGGAGAAACTTCCGGTAATTTCCTGCATGTTAAGGAGTTCATTGAAGATTGTGATCAGGATACCTTGCTGATCAAAGTTCATCCGGACGGGCCAGTTTGTCACACGGGCGCCGACACCTGTTTCAATGAATCGAATAAAGACGCATATGTTTTTATTAAAGAGCTGGAGGGAGTGATCCGCGACCGGAAAGTAAACCGGAAGGAAGGATCTTACACATCCTCCCTTTTTAACCGGGGAATTAACCGCATAGCCCAGAAGGTAGGAGAAGAAGCTGTTGAACTTGTCATTGAATCCAAGGATAACGATGAAGACAAATTTACCGGAGAGGCTGCCGATCTGTTTTTTCATTACCTCGTTTTACTGGAAGAAAAGGGAATTCCTTTTGAAAAGGTTCTTGAAACATTGATCCGGAGACATAGTAAAGGATAAAAAGGGGCCTGGGAATAACATTCCTTTTCTTGTCTGTTAATCTTAAAGAGATATGTGAAAAATATGATTTTTCTAAAATACGGGAGTAACTTTCGTGTCAGGGAAATTGCAGAAAACACACTCCCAATCTCTCTCAAGAGAGGAGAATGATTCCGGTAATCCCATCGCTGACCTTAATCCCGGAATTTTAAACATC
>CAYNCU010000100.1:12865-14994 GCA_964395765.1 uncultured Roseivirgaceae bacterium
ACTCAAGAAGGGAGAATGATTCCGGTAATCCCATCGCTGACCTTAATCCCGGAATGTTAAACATCTCGAAAATCCATAGCTTAAGTTACTCCGTTAAAAATAAGAACCATTTAATGAAGTACAATCTGTCCCCTCTCGAGAGGGGAGTTAAGGGGTGTGTATATTTTAAAATCATGGAAGTGATTTCTGTATCAAAGATTGAAGCCTACTTCCTATAATTAATTCTCTTCAAAAAGAATATCATGCCAGGTACCCGACACCGGGCCCTCCATTGTTTAATAAAATCTATAGGAAATTACTCCGCTTCAGGCCGTTAAGTTGAAGTAAACTTTCACCGGCCTTATTTTTAGCTATAAATTTTAAGAAGAAAACCCCGTTAATTTTTATTCGCTTTAACGATAAAGGCTTCACCGGATAATACGGATTTTGAAAACATTACATTCATAACCTCCTTATTAATTTGGCTGATACAGGGGATTCGGCACTTATTTCCAGTGTATTTCAATATCCAGGGCAATTACGTTTTTATATCCCTTATCTTTTAACCTGAGCACAAAGGCCGCCGGGCCGTTCGGAAAATCAATAATTTTAAATTTATATCCATTCCTTTCCGTTGGAATTCGGTTTTATGTTTATTTTTCGATGTATTTATTGAATAGTCCCTGTAATTTTTACCCTGTTTTCTCACGATTTATTTGGTTCAGGAAATTAATGCTCTTTTTCAGATTATGTTAATATTTGTAAATAATTTAAATTCCAATGAATTACCAGGCTCCTTATACCGTTCTGATGATCCGCCCTTCATCCTTCGGTTTTAATACCCAGACCCGGGATTCCAATGCCTTTCAAAAGCCGGTGAATGAACACAACGCCTCTTCCATACCTGCCAGGGCGATCAGGGAATTTGACCGGATGGCGAGAACGCTGAAAGGGGAAGGAGTGAACGTAATCATCATAAATGATTCCCCGTTACCGGTCAAGCCGGATTCCGTATTCGTCAATAACTGGATAACTTTCCACCATGACGGAACCATTGTACTGTATCCCATGCAGGCTGAAAACAGGAGACCCGAACGAAGGCTGGATCTGTTAAACCTCCTTCAGAAAAAATATCACTATGACATTAAAAAGATCATCGACCTGACGGGTTTTGAAAATGAAAGGAAATTCCTCGAAGGGACCGGCAGCATCGTTTTCGATTATATGAATAAAAAGGCGTATGCCTGCCTTTCTCCACGTACGGATGAATCACTTGTAAACCTTTTATGCAGGGAAATCGGCTTCAAGCCTGTTATATTTAACGCCACCGACGATTCGGGAACCCCGGTTTATCACACCAATGTGATCCTGTGTATCGCAAGCCGTTTTGCTTTGGTTTGCCTCGATTCGATCCGTGATCCCCGCCAGCGGAGAATGTTATCCGATACATTCAAAAAATCAAAACTAAGCGTCATCAAGATCACTATGGATCAAATGGAACGATTTTCGGGAAATATGATCGAGCTAAAAGGTAACCGGAAAAAAAATATCATAGTGATGTCAAAGACAGCCCATTCCGTTTTGACTAAAAAACAATTGAAAGATCTTTCAAAATACGTGACACCGGTGGCCGTGGATATCCCTTTGATTGAGAAGATCGGCGGGGGCAGTGCGCGTTGCATGATTGCCGGCGTTTTTAATCCGGAAATAAAAATATAAATAAATCCCGGCAGCAATTCCGGGATTTATTTCGAAGATCAGCTTGCAGATTAAGCAGGAGGCGCCTGTGGCACCCCGGCTGCAGGAACACCATCCAACGGGGTATAGGTGTAATTCCCGAAGGCCAGTATCGGCAGGAAAATAAAGCCCAGCAAAATTAGTCCGATCGTAAATCCAACGCCCTGGCCGAAGGATAACGAGAGCCGGTGGATGGCAATTATCATGATAACAATATCCACCACCGGGATCAATAAAAGCAAGATCCACCACCATGGTTTCCTGATCACTTCGAAAAACACAATCAAATCATAAATGGGGATGAGGGCAGCCCAACCGGGCTTTTTGGCTTTGGTGAATATCACCCAAACGGAGGCAATGTAGAGGATGGCAAGCAGGAATGAAATTAATCCGTAGGCTCTCATAAGTTAAGG
>CAYNCU010000101.1:0-14710 GCA_964395765.1 uncultured Roseivirgaceae bacterium
AGGGTGATGCCGTACGGAAGATTCCCTGAATTATTAATTAGCATAGTTTTTATGTTGACTGTTGTGGTCAAAAGGTAATTAATGTCAATTGTGAAAAATCACCAATACAATTAATTCCGAATTCTCAAAGAAAGTATAAATTTGCGCCATTCAAGCCTCTTTAGCTCAGCTGGTAGAGCAACGCATTCGTAATGCGTGGGTCGAGGGTTCGAGTCCCTTGAGAGGCTCCGTGAAGGTTATTTATTCAGGTTGTACCGGCGGAATTGCCTTAATAATTTTTCTTAGAATAATCTTAAACCTAAAAAACTCAGGTCGCAGGTGCTGTTGGATGTCCTGACTTGTTTTAATTCAGATTTAATCCTGTTCTTTCAAAAATATTAGCCTTCTTTCTAAATAAAAGTCACTTTCAGATTAAGCTTTTTGCCAAATGATTATTAATTTGTACCCTCCAATGATTATATTTTAAACTATAGAAATATCGGAAAAAGTAAAGACTTATTTTTTAAACGTTAAAAAATTATTTATATGAAAATTATTATCAGAAAAGATTATGATGCCCTTTCCAAATGGGTGGCTGATTATGTAGCAGAGCGGATAAATAACTTCAAACCTACAAAGACCAAACCGTTCGTGCTTGGCCTTCCAACGGGTTCTTCTCCACTCGGAACTTATAAGGCATTGATAAATGCCAATAAAAAGGGCAAAGTATCATTCAAAAATGTTATCACCTTTAACATGGATGAATATGTAGGCCTTAAACACGATCACCCGGAAAGCTATCATTATTTTATGTGGAGTAATTTTTTCAATCATATTGATATTCCAAAGGAAAATGTAAACATATTAAACGGCCTGTCGAAGAACCTGGATGCTGAATGTGACAACTATGAAAAGAAAATAAAGAAGTACGGAGGAATTGAACTTTTCCTGGGAGGGATCGGTCCGGACGGACATATTGCCTTTAATGAACCCGGATCATCCCTGGCGTCAAAAACAAGGATTAAAACGTTGAATCTCAACACCATTAAAGCGAATTCACGCTTTTTTGATGACGATATCAATAAAGTACCAAAGATGGCTCTGACGGTCGGGGTGGGCACGGTGATGGATGCCAGGGAAGTAGTGGTTATTATAAACGGCTATCACAAGGCAAGAGCGCTTCGCCAGGTGGTTGAAGAAGGAGTCAATCATATGTGGACTGTTTCCATGCTTCAAATGCACAGGAGAGCTATAATTGTTTGCGACGAAGAAGCAACCATGGAACTTAAAGTTGAAACTGTTAAATATTTTAAGGATATTGAACATATTATCGATAACAACATCGATAAGCTGATTTGAAGTAAATCAGTTTTTTGAAATTAATTAATCCTATCAGGATGAGCCTGATCCATCCGTTCAGGAGTGATTTTATTTTATTTTATTTTATGCTTAATCTATCTTAAATGATTACCAGGATGCCTTATGAAAAAAAGAAAAAAGAATTCTAGAAGGGAATTTTTGTCCCAGTTGACATTAGGGGCGGCGGCGCTTTCAATGCCCGGGTTGTTGACAGCTAAACCAGGTACAGTGCGCCAGGTGGAAATGACGCCACGCAATTATAAAAGGAAATATGCAGCCAACGACCAGATCAACCTGGCTACCATTGGTGTGGGAATCCAGGGAACCGGCGACTCAATGGGCGCCGTTGAAGTAGACGGAGTAAAATTTGTAGCCGCTTGCGACCTTTATACAGGAAGACTTGACCGGGCCAAGGAGATTCACGGCAACGATATCTTTGTTACGAAGGATTATCGCGAAATCCTCAACAGGAAGGATGTGGATGCCGTTATTATTGCCGTACCCGATCACTGGCATCAGCGAATTGGTATTGATGCCATGAAAGCAAAGAAGGCAGTATACCTTGAAAAGCCCATGGTAAAACGCTGGGAAGAAGGCGCTGCCGTTATCCAGGCAGAAAAAGATAACAATGCTATTCTGCAGATCGGCAGCCAGGGTATATCATCGTTACAGGATGAAAAGGCGAGGGAGCTTTATTTAGGCGGAGCAATCGGAGAATTGATTATGGTCGATATTTTTAATGACCGATATTCTTCGGAAGGTGCCTGGCAATATCCTGTTCCTCCCGACGCAAGCCCTTCCACCATTGATTTTGATACTTTTCTGGGAAATGCGCCGAAAGTACCATACGACCCGATCCGGTTTTTCAGGTGGAGAAATTACCAGGATTATGGAACAGGAGTAGCCGGCGACTTATTCGTGCATTCCTTTACTTCACTTAATTACATTATTGATTCGCATGGTCCGGTGCGCGCGGTGTCAACAGGCGGAACCCGGTTCTGGAAGGATGGGAGGGATGTACCGGATATTATGTTATCCTTGTACGATTTTCCGGAAACAAAAACTCACCGGGCATTTAATGCCATTCTCAGGATCAATTTCACCGCGGGAGACGGGGGAGGCAGCGGATTCCGTTTGATTGGTTCTGAAGGCGAACTTACTGTGGGATACAACAGCATAACCGTCCGGAAACATAAAATGAATATGAAGCCTACGGAGTATTCCCTCAAAGCCTACACCAAAGCCATGCAGGATGAAATAGTGAAGGAGTATAATAAAAAATATGCTGAAAGTGACAGGTCGATGAATCCCCCGGAAGAAGTAGAATATAAACCTCCCCGGGATTATAAAGGCGGGGATTATGATCATTTCGTGACGTTTTTCAATGCCGTTCGCGGCGATAATAAAATTCTTGAAAATGGCACCTATGCCCTGAGAGCAGCCGGTGCGGCCTTGCTTTCCAACTACAGTTATTTCGGGAAGAAGATTGTAAACTGGGATCCTGAAAATATGAAGTTACTCTAACCAAAACCATTATTAAAACATTATAATTATGAAGTCGATTTGGGTGTTGTTTTTATTTTTGTTTGCTTTTTCCACTGCCTTTTCACAGGAGAAGAAGCTGAACATTATTGTATTCGGAGCGCATCCGGATGATTGCGATTTAACTACCGGCGGTACCGCTATCTTATGGGCGAAGATGGGACATCATGTTGAATTTGTATCCCTCACGAACGGGGATAAAGGTCATCAGACGCTGGGAGGAGGTCCACTGGCAAAAATCAGGACGGCCGAGGCACAGGAGGCGGGCAAACGTTTCGGGATCGCTAAATATGTGGTGCTCGATAATCATGATGGCGAGCTTATGCCGACCCTCGAAAACCGCCTGAAGGTTATTCGCCTGATCCGTGAATGGCATGCCGATGTAGTGATATGTCCCAGGCCCAACGATTACCATCCCGACCACCGCTATACCGGGGTATTGGTGCAGGATGCTTCCTATATGGTAATCGTGCCGGATGTTGCCCCGGATGTTCCGGCCTTATACAATAATCCCGTCTTTCTTTATGAACAGGATCATTTTCAGAAACCCAATCCTTTCGTGCCCGATATATCGATCGATATAAGTCAGGTATATCAACAAAAAGTATATGCGTTGGCCGCTCATAAATCACAGTTTTTTGAATGGCTTCCCTGGACGGAACACAAATTGGACCAGGTGCCCAAAGATGATAAAGACCGTTTAGTATGGCTGGCAAAGGATCAGGAACGGCCAATCTCTCCTGAAGTCCGTAAATCATTAATTAAATGGTACGGACCCGATAATGGGAACAATGTAAAAGAGGCTGAATCTTTTGAAATTTGTGAATATGGAAAACAACCCACAGAAGATGAATTACGTGCCCTGTTCCCGATGATAGGAAAATAAAAATATACTGATTGATCAGCGGTATCCAACAGCCGGTCAGGATCCTGACCGGCTGTTTTTTATTACCCGGTGCAAAAACGGCATTGCTTCCAACCGGATGCTTAATGTTCAGCCAGTCGCACTTTATTCAATTCATTTTTTGTAAATTTATTTTGAATATAGATATGACTAAGACCCCATATAATATTTTTTACGCCTTTATTCCTAAAAGATAAAAAGTATGAACCGCAGCCTGGCCATTTTAATTTTAATCAGTGCTATCTTCAGTGCATGTACAAAAAGAAAAACCTTCAGCGATTATCCTATAAAGGAAGTCAATTTTAAAACGGTAAAGCTGACCGATCATTTCTGGGAGCCCAGGATTGTAACCAACCGGGACATAACGATTCATTATGGATTTAAAATGTGTGAAAAAACGGGGAGGGTAGATAATTTTATGATTGCTGCAGGCATGAAAAAAGGTCAGTTCTGTTCCCATTACCCTTTTGATGATTCTGATGTTTATAAGATCATAGAAGGAGCATCCTATACACTTGAAACGGAATATAATAAGGAACTTGACCAATACCTCGACAGCCTTATATTGAAAATTTCAAAAGCCCAGGAAAAAGACGGATACCTGGAAACCTGGCGGACTATTAACCCTGACAAACCTCTGGCTGAATGGTGGGGATCGGCCCCGCGATGGTCCAACCTTGCCACCGGGCATGAATTATATAACCTGGGCCATTTATATGAAGCAGCCGCAGCCCATTACCAGGCTACCGGAAAGCGCACTCTCCTGAATGTAGCGTTGAAGAGCGCCAACCTGATATGTAATGTTTTCGGCCCCGGGAAAAAAATCGGCGTTCCCGGCCACGAAGAGGTTGAAATAGGCCTGATGAAACTTTATCGATTAACCGGCGAAACAAAATACCTGAACCTGGCAAAGTTTTTTATCGATGAAAGGGGGGATTCCACCAAGCGAAAAATTTGGGGAGAATACCAGCAGGATCACATGCCGGTGAGGCAACAGCGGGAAGCCGTTGGCCATGCAGTCAGGGCCGGTTATCTTTATACCGCCATGACGGAATTGACGGCTTTGACCGGGGATACTACCATGATGCCTGCGTTAAATGCCATCTGGAATGACATCGCTGAACATAAGCTGTACATTACCGGTGGTGTAGGTTCCAGGAGTGAAGGGGAAGCTTTCGGCAAACCTTATGAACTCCCGAATAAGTCGGCTTATGCTGAAACCTGTGCAGCTATTGCTATGGTTTTGTGGAATCACCGGATGTTCCTTTTAACGGGTGACAGTAAATATTACGACTTTCTTGAGAGAACATTATATAACGGACTGATTTCGGGAATTGGGTTAAACGGGGATTCTTTTTTTTATGAAAATCCTCTTGAAGTCACAGGTGATTCTTCCTTTAACGAAGGAACAGGTTCCCGTCAACCATGGTTTACCTGCGCTTGTTGCCCCTCCAATCTTGCCCGATTTATTCCGCAGATTCCAGGCCTTATTTACGCAGTGAAGAATAACAGGATCTATGTAAACCTGTATATTTCAAACAAGGCTTATTTTAAGGCCGGTCAAAATGAAGTCAAACTGGAAATGGAAAGCGGTTTTCCCTGGAAGGGAAATAATCGAATCACGATCAACCTTCCGGAAGAAACTACACTTACTTTCGCCCTGAGAATACCATCCTGGAACGAGGGAAGTGTGATCAATGGCGACCTATATTCATTCAGGGACCCGCAAAAAATTCCTTTTGAAGTAAAAGTGAATGGCGAAAATGCAGATTATTCAATAGAGAAAGGATATTTACTGGTTTCCAGGAAGTGGCGCAAAGGGGATATCATCGACCTTGATTTTTCATTAAGGCCTCAGGTCATGACGGCAAATAAAAATATTCTATCCGATACCGGAAAGGAGGCCATACAATACGGCCCGTTGTTATATTGTGCCGAAGGGGTCGATAATAAGGGGAAAGGGAATTTTTATTTTACCGACGATGTTCAGTTCAAACCTGAAATCACTTCCGGCATGGAGATTCCATGCCTGCAAATTTCAGCCATTAATCCCGATCACTCCGTAATAAAACTAATTCCTTATTCTTTCTGGTCAAATCGCGGGCCCTCTACCATGAAGGTTTGGATCGATCATAAATCAATGTAAGTCTTCATCCCGGAATGCTATAGGGGTTAATTGAGATTACTTACAATAAGGTTCAGAAGGGAAAGAACGCCTATTACCCACATCACTTTAGAAATTTTGCCTGCTTTCCCGGTTACGAGGTATAACAGGATGAAGGAGAGAAAACCGAAGGTGAGGCCAGTGCTTATACTGTTGGTAAAAGGCATCAGGATAATGGTAATAAAGGCAGGAAAGCCATTCAAAAAATCGCTGAAATCTATTTTCGTGATTGTCTTGAACATGTATACTCCTACGATGATAAGCGCAGGCGCCGTGGCATACCCGGGAACAATTTGGATGATGGGGGATAACACCGGTGCCACGAGAAACAATAAAGCTGTAATTACGGAAGCAAACCCGGTTCTTGCCCCGGCGGAAATTCCGGAAGCAGATTCAATATAACAGGTTACCGTACTTGTTCCCATCACTGCGCCAACCATGGTGGCAATGGCATCAGACCCAAGCATCCTTCCTATTTTTTTTATCTTGCCGTCAGGGCCGGCAAGTCCTGCTTCATAAGAGCATGCCAATAATGTGCCTACCGAATCAAAAAGGGCGACATACAGAAATGAAAATATCACGCCGATAAAACCGACTTTAAGCGCGCCGGCAATATTGAGATGCAAAGCGATCGGTGCCGGAGAAGGAGGAACAGAAAAGAAATGATCTGGAGGAGATACATAACCGGCAAATAATGCTATAACAACAGAGACAGCCATGCCGATCAGTATACTTCCAGGGACTTTTTTTATTTCAAGGATAACGGTAATGATCAAACCTGCGAGGCCGATAATCAATGTAGGTGTGATCTTTCCAAGGGCCAGGTAGGTTGAGCTGTTGGGCATGACAAGTCCGATATTTTTCAGGCCTATAAATGTGATCAACAGTCCGATTCCCGCAGGGACAGCTAACCTTAGTGAAATCGGTATGGAATCCACAATTTTTTCCCTTACCCCGATGGCCGTGAGGGCGACGAAAAGAACGCCGGAAATAAAAACGATGCCAAGTGCTGTTCTCCAGTCTACACCCATGCCCAGAACTATGGTATAGGTAAAATAGCTGTTTAGACCCAATCCGGGAGCCATGGCAAAAGGTACATTGACCCATAAGCCGAATAACAGGGTGCCGAAAAAGGAAGCCAGGCAGGTTATGGTTATTAATGCACTTTTATCCATGCCGGTTTCCGAAAGCATATTCGGATGAAGGAAAATGATATAAGACATGGTCAGGAAAGTGGTTACCCCCCCGATTATTTCACGCCTCATCGAGCTGTTCCGCTCTTTTATCGGGAAAAAGTCATTCAACATACCGGATGGAATTATCGTTTAGTTTGTCCCGGCCGAAATTAACAATATTTCCCGTTATGTAAATATTTCTTTTATAATCGTATGGCCTGAAAATCACGTTTATTAACTTCACGTTAGTTAACATCATTTTTTAATCTATGCTTAAAAAAACAAAAATCATCGCCACTCTTTCTTCCCAAAACTGTATTCCTGACATAATAAAAACATACAGTGATGCCGGAATGAATATTATTCGCTTAAATACCGCCCACATGGATACGGGGCAAGCTGAGACCATGATTGAAAATATCCGGTCGGTATCCGATAAGATCGCCATTCTGGTTGATACCAAAGGCCCGGAGATCAGAACTACTGAAGCATCCGAAAAAATCCCGGTAACCTTCGGCGACAGGATTACCTTCCGGGGAGATCCCTCGGGGATATCCGACCGAAAATGTGTTTATGTAAATTATAAGGATTTTGTCAAGGATATTCCGGTAGGAAGCAGGATCATGGTGGATGATGGAAATATTGAGTTGATTGTAAGGGAAAAAAATGATGTAACACTGAATTGTGAAGTAATGAATGTCGGAGTTATTGAAGGGAGAAAAAGTATTAATATTCCGTCCGTGCATGTTAAGCTGCCGTCATTAAGCAGGAAGGATAAAGATTTCATAAATTTTGCTATTGAAAAGGATATTGAATTTATTGCGCATTCTTTCGTGAGAAATAAGGAAGATGTGAAAGCGGTACAGGAGATTCTGGATTCGCGGAAAAGCAGGATAAAGATAATTGCCAAGATAGAAAACCAGGCAGGGGTGGACAATATTGATGAAATCCTCGACCATGTTTATGGAATTATGGTAGCCCGGGGCGATCTAGCCGTTGAGATTCCCCAGGAAAGAATTCCTGTTATCCAGAAAATGATCATCCGAAAATGCATTGCCAAACGCAAGCCTGTTATTGTCGCTACACAAATGCTGCACTCCATGATTGAACATCCAAGGCCCACACGAGCCGAAATCAGTGATGTAGCCAATGCTATTTTTGACGGAACGGATGCCATCATGTTGAGCGGCGAAACCGCAAATGGAAAATACCCCCTTGAAGCAATCACTATCATGACTAAGATTGCCCTTGAAGTAGAAAAAAGAAAAATACCTATCAAGGAGATAACACCGCTGAACCTGAATAACGACCTTACCGATTTCCTGGCCCATTCAGCAGTTAAAGCTTCCGTTGAACTCGACAGTAAAGCGATTATTTGCGATACTCTGGATGGAAATTCTGTCCGGGCGCTGGCTTCTTACCGGGGTAAAAATATAATTCATGCACAATGTTATGATCAGCGTACCATGCGTGAACTGGCATTGTCTTTTGGCGTACACGGGAATTATTTTGAAATGATCGATAATTTTCTGGAATTTGCCTATCCGGCGTTAAATGAATTGCTTGGTGACGGAGAACATAAACCGGACGACAGGGTTGTTATTGTGGCCGGTGACCACGGATGGGATGCCGGGATGTCAAACCTTGAAATCAATTCCATTGAAGGATTTATAAAAAAGATTAAAAAGCAAACTGTAAAAGAAAATGAAACCTAGACCTTACCTGCTCACTGAAATCAACTGGAAATTTGTAAAGGACACCCAATATGAAATAGCGATATTGCCTTGGGGAGCAACCGAAGCCCATAATTATCATTTACCTTACGGGACTGATAATATTCAATGCGATTATATCGCTGCCAAGGCAGCGGAAATAGCCTGGGAACAGGGAACGAAAGTAATCGTTTTACCTACGGTTCCTTTCGGCGTTAATACTCAACAGATCGATATTCCCCTGACTATTAATATGAGCCCTTCCACACAACAGGCTGTCCTTACCGATGTGGTGGAGGCACTTACTTACCAGGGAATCCGGAAGATACTGGTTATGAACGGGCATGGAGGCAATGATTTCAAACAAATGATCAGGGAAATTAAACTTGACTATCCTGATATTTTCCTGGGATTGATCAACTGGTACCTGGTCGAAAAAGACTGGGCGAAATATTTTACCGATACGGGCGATCACGCCGGCGAAATGGAAACCAGCATCATGCTGAACATTGTTCCTGATCTTGTGCTTCCCTTAAACGAAGCCGGTGACGGCGGATCCAGGAAACTTAAATTCAGCGGCAGGAGCGAAGGCTGGCTATGGTCTCCGCGAGAATGGACGAAAGTTACCAGGGATACCGGGATCGGCAACCCGAAGAAGGCTACCCGGGAAAAAGGGGAAGCCTATCTTGTAAAAGTAATCGATAAAATTGCTGCCTTTCTTACTGAACTTTCAAAAACCGACCCATCCGATATCTATCAATGAAATTCCATTCCTGTGGTAATCTTAAGCGGGTATTCCTATGCATGATCAGATATTTGATGTTTTCGGCATCGGAGCCATCGCCATTGATTTTATAGGCACGGTTAATGGTTGGCCGGCGCCCGGATCCAAAAATAAACTAAATAGCATTTCCATTGAAGGCGGTGGATTGACGGCCACGGCATTGACCGCAGTTGCCCGGTTAGGCGGTAAAGCGGCGATAGCTGCCAACCTCGGCTTTTCATTAACCGCTGAAACGGCTATAAACCATTTGAAAGAGGATGGCGTGGACATTACCAATGTTATCCGAAAAGAAGGCAGTGAACCGGTACGATCATTTATTTTATCGGAAGAAGGGCAAGGGGAACGTACAATATTTTTCTCGAGAGATAATGTAAGCTATCCTTCACCGGAAGCGTTTCCCGATCATTACTGGTACGAAAGATCAAAGGTGTTGATTGTCGACCATGGCACGGGTAAGGCCGGTTATGAAACGGCTCTGATCGCTAATGAAAATAGGCTGCCTGTGATCATAGATGCAGAAAGGATGGAGCCGGAACTGGATCTTTTACTAGGGGTTTCCGATCATATCATTTTGAATAAAAAATTCGGCAGCGAACTGACAGGCAAAAATTCAGAGGAGGAAATATTAAACTCCCTGAGATCGGACCTGAATAAAACTATTATTTTAACCAGAGGAGCAGAGGGGCTGACCGGCATTGATCAGCAGGGAATTTTCAATGTCCCGGCATTCAAAGTCCCCGTCAGGGATACTATCGGCTGCGGGGATGTATTTCATGGCGCATATGCCCTTGGTATTGCCCGGAATTGGGAGCCTAGAAAGTGCAGTATTTATGCAAGCGCTGCCGCTGCCTTAAGCGCTACTCAAACAGGAGGAAGGAGGGGAATTCCTTCCGGCCCCGAACTGGCTGAATTCGTAAAAAATGAACATCCCGGTTTCCTCCTGTAATTTTTTCAATACGGCAATTCCCAATCCGATTGGTTGTGACATAAATTAATTTTTAATATATAATATTATTTCAATATATTTATCCGGCTTCAATGACATGATCTTTATGAGGAATATTCTTTTATTAATTCTTTTCTTTTTTTATGGATTTTATTCGCATGCTCAGGACAGCCTCAGCCAGAAAACAAAAAAACCTAAAATAAAGAAGGGATGGACATTCGGAGCCTTGCCGACAATTTCCTATGATACAGATATAGGTTTCGAATATGGAGGTCTCGTGAATTTCTATTATTATGGTGACGGATCCACTTACCCGGAATACCGGCACTCCATTTATATGGAAGTTTCCCGGACCACAAAAGGAAGCGGGATCAACCGGTTTTATTATGATTCAAAATACCTGATCCCGCGGGTAAGAGTTACCGCCGATATCAGTTATCTGACTGAGCAGGCGATGCAGTTTTTCGGTTTCAACGGCGCAGAATCGGTCTATAACCATAGTTGGGAGGTGGAGTCGGATTCCTCCTACCGATCCAGATTGTTTTACCGTCATGAAAGAAAAATTTTCAGGGTGATGCCCAGCTTCCAGGGAAAACTTCTGAAAAACAATCAACACTGGAAATGGATAACCGGCTTTGCCTATTATAATACTAAGATAGGATCCATAAACCTTGATAAGTTAAACAAAGGAAAAGATCCCGCCGACCAGCTTCCCAAAATTGACGGCCTGTATGAAAAATATGTTCAATGGGGTATTATTGGAGAGGATGAAAAAAACGGGAATGCAATTACTTATCTTAAAGCCGGGATCATCTACGACAGCCGGGATCAGGAGGCTAACCCTTTTAAAGGTATATGGACTGAAGCCGTTTTATCGTATTCACCTTCTTTTTTAGGGACATGGGATCATGATTATTCGAAACTGACCATTATTCACCGGCAATACTTTACCCTGCTTCCGGATATCCTGTCCTTTGCCTACCGGTTGTGCTACCAGGGAACGCTTTCGGGGAAAGTCCCCTTTTATATGGAACCTCATATCGTTCCAACGGTTCTTACCAGCGCAACCAACCAGGGTCTTGGCGGTTCAAGGACCTTACGGGGAATCCAAAGGAACCGAATCGTAGGAGATGGAATCGCTTTCGGAAATTTTGAATTGAGATGGAAATTTTTACGAACCGTTGTTTTTAATCAGAATCTTTATTTGGGCACCAATCTTTTCTTCGACACCGGCCTTGTGGTGGACAAGATCGATTGGGATCTTTCAAAAGTACCGGCGGCAGAATTCAGTAATTATTTCAGCAACAATAAGGAGAAGCTTCATTCGAGTGCAGGATTAGGATTAAAAGTTGCGCTGAATGAAAATTTTATTGTTTCCTGCGATTATGGAAGGGCCTTCGATCCCAATGACGGAACCAGCGGGTTATATATTGCATTGAATTACCTTTATTGATTTTAGATTTTTGATTTCAAATCTCAAATTTCAGATAGCGAATTTCAAATAATGGATTCAGCGCTGTCGAAAATTTTATTTCCAGTCAAATGAGCAATGCAATACCTTTTTAAAAATTATCTCATCTCATAATCTGATAAAATCGCTGATTTTCAATAAAAAATCGGAAAACTGAAACCACAAATCAAAAATGATTCTGCCGGAGTTAATCTTGAATTCCTTTGTTATGCTGCTACTGTTTCTTCCACAGGATCTTTCTTTTTCTTTGGCATCGTGCCGAAAACCCAGTCCCATAGTCTTGTAGATACGCCGAAGGCTGAATAGGGATTCGCATAATGATGTCCTTTATGATGTACCCATAGACGTTGCCAGGGTTTATACTTTGGACTTTTCACGAGGTGTTGAAAATAATGCAGGGTGATGTACATCAGGTAACCTGCGATAAATCCCGGAAAGAAAGCCAGGGACCAGATCCCCATGATCAGGTAAAAAATTCCCAGGAAAAGAGTAGCCAAAATTAACCCGGGAATAGGGGGCATAGCCAGGCGATCCGAATCCTTGGGGTGCTGATGATGAATGGTATGCATGGTAAACTGAAACCGGATAAATGTCTCATTGTTGGTTTCCGTATGATAGGCAAACCGGTGAATCACATATTCCATAAACGTCCAGAGTACCATTCCGCCGATGAAAAGCGGGATTATGTATCCTATAAACATGGCATATCGGAAAATGGATATATACAAGAATAAAAGGATTATACTTAACCACATCAGTTGAGGCACCCAGATAGGGGCGCGGGTAATTGTTTCCATCAATTTCCCTTTATACAATACTCCTTTTTCTTCTTTGGATGGCCTAAGGTGCGAGGGCATTCTTATATCTCCCCGTTGAAAAGCCAGGAATTCTTCAACATTTTTTTTCATGATCTTTTTGATTCCAATATTATTTTCGTGGAACTCAGGAATGAAAATCCCTTAAAATAAGATTTTTATCAGAGTACCAAGCCGAAATTATCACAGAAGGGTATGTGTAAATATGATTTTTATCAGTGAATAAAACCGTGCTATAGGGTCAACTGTGAATGAACTCGATCCGGACGCCGAAGAATAGTTCAAGAATTGTTACGATAAAAATAATTCCAAGCAATATCGGTGCGGTATATCGCAGAGTAAAATTCAAGTATTTGGCAAGGAAAGAGCGCATAAAGTTTTCATTTCCCCTGGACAATTCCCTGAATAGACGGTGTCTTTTCCATACATAGACTGAAAAAACGGAAATCAACAGCCCACCAAGGGGCAGAAGGGTATTGCTTGATACATCGCCGATAAAGGTCATAAAATCAGTCGCTTCCTTAGACCCGAAATATTTTATAAAATGGGTAAAATAGGGAGAATACCCGTTGGCCAGCATGGAAGGAATGCTGCATATCAGGACAAATACAGCAGATATCCAGGCCGCCAACTTCCTGTTCATGTTTTTTTGATCCACCAGGTAGGAAACAGGTAGCTCCAGCAGGGAAATGGTAGAGGTGAGCGCGGCAAAAGCCAGCAGGATAAAAAACAATGCACCGATGATAATTCCCAGCACGGGGCCCATGGTTTTGAAAACGCCCGGCATGGTTATAAAAATCAAACCCGGGCCTCCCTGCGTACTGATCCCCTGGTTAAAAACCATGGGGAAGATCATAAGCCCGGCCAGGAAAGCTATGGAAAAATCCGCCAGTGTGATCACGACGCCTGACGAAATTATATTTTCCTTTTTCCTCAGGTAGCTTCCGTAAGTCAGCATGGTTCCCATGCCGAGTGAGAGCGAAAAGAAGCCCTGACCGAGTGCGTTATAAATGACCGCGATATTGATTTTCGAAAAATCCGGAACGAGGTAGAATTTCAAACCTGCTGCGGCCCCGGGTAGCGTCAAAGAATATATGACCAGGAATAGAAGAATGACCAGGAGCATGGGCATCAGGATCCGGTTAGCTTTTTCAATACCCTTGGTAACTCCGCCCGATACAATGGCCGCGGTAAGGAACATAAAACCGGCTGAATAGGCAGCCACCTCGAACATATCATCAATAAAATCAGAAAACTGGTGACCGATCTCAAAATTGCCTCTTAAAATTTCAATGATATATCCGAACACCCAGCCGGCAACGATATTATAAAAGGATAGTATTATAATGGCGCATATGACTCCCCCGAAACCGATAAAACGCCAGCGCGGATATCGCAAACTCTGAAACGCCCCGCCTGCGCTTTTCTGCGCTCCTCTTCCTATCGCGATTTCAGCCAGAAGAACAGGATAACAGATCAGGAAAACCAGCACCAGGTATACGATGAGGAAGGCGCCTCCGCCGTCCTGGCCTGTTATAAAAGGAAATCTCCAGATATTTCCCAAACCGATGGCACTTCCCGCAGCGGCGGCAATAAACCCTATTCTACCTGAAAAATTGCCCCTGTCTTTCATATTATTTGGCTTGTAAGGTTATTGTTGTCGATTAAAGGGCCAAATAAAACATTAAAATTATCAGCGGGCAAGTGATTCAAAAAAAACAGGGTAAAATTTTATTATTAAGGCTGTATTTATTGTCGAAGTGTAAGATATTTTACTTCCACTCATTCATAACGGAGCGTTTCCACAGGATTTCTGATCGCAGCCCTGATGGCGTGATTCAATACGGTAATTAATGCCA